>CAYPCZ010000031.1:0-27245 GCA_964409345.1 uncultured Flavobacterium sp.
GGTCAATAAAAGCTGCTCACTCAATAAAGACAACGCTTTGTTTCTCCCTGTGGTAATGGAAGTTCCAATACTTTCGAGTAGCTTGTTGTATTTATTGTTTGTTGGTATCATCTTATTGTTTGTATGTTTTCCATTTTTCGGTTTAAAGTTTCAAGTTACCTGTCATTGCGAGGAACGAAGCAATCTCAATGTTTTTTTAGTATCAGACTATTTAAATATTCAACAACTTCATTAAGTGTTTCATTCCAAGAACTACTTTTAACGGACATTGCCTGTAAAACATTTTGCTTTAGGCTTTCAATTTGGTCTGTATTCCAATCTTTGATTTTATCTATTGTATCATATGGTGGTCGGATAAAATAAATATCATTTTCAACTAAATGTTCTAAATATTCAATGTCTTTAATTTTACTAAAAACCTTTATATATAACGAAGTTGCATCTAAATATTTATTACGACATTCAAGAATAGAAAATGAAATTAAATATAATAATTCCTCATCGTTCCATTCTAAAACTTTATTACAAAATTCGTTGGCTTCAGTTTGGTTTAAATCATTCAGCATATTTGTTAAATGGGTGTATGACCATATTCCCAAATACCTTCATCATCATTTTGGTTTTCTACTATATAGTCTTCTATTTGTTTAACAGCATCCATACATTTGTAAAAATTTGTGTAATTCGTGGCTTTAAAAAATTATTGCATTTCACTAAATCCAACAGCTTCCCCAATCAAAGTCGAAGTCGTACAATCCGTCACTTTTACGAGTACAAAATCTCCTACTTTATAATTTTCTTTCGGGAAAACAACGGTTGTGTTTTGGGAATTTCTTCCACTCCAATGCAAATCGGATTTTTTTGATGATTTTTCGATTAAAACTTCAACGGTTTGACCTAAAAACCTTTGGGTTCTTTCTAAGGCTAATTCCTGTTGTACATCAATAACCTCTTGTAATCTTCGTTTTTTCACTTCTTCTGGTACATCATCTTCCATTTTTCGGGCAGCTAAAGTCCCTGGTCTTTCGGAATAAGCAAACATAAACCCAAAATCATATTGTGCATATTTCATTAGTGAAAGCGTGTCTTGATGATCTTCTTCGGTTTCGGTCGGGAAACCTGTAATAATATCTTGCGAAATACTACAATCCGTAATAATCGAACGAACTTTATCAATCAGTTGCATATACTCTTCTCGAGTATGTTGGCGATTCATTTCTTGTAAAATTCGGGTACTTCCACTCTGAACAGGCAAGTGAATATACTTACAAACATTGTGGTATTTTGCAATCACATGAAGTACTTCGTCGTGCATATCTTGCGGATTCGAAGTTGAAAAACGAAAACGCATTTTCGGGAATTTCACAGCACACATCTCTAAAAGCTGAGCAAAATCAACTGCTGTGGCTTTTTGCATTTCGGTTGCTTTGACAAAATCTTTTTTCAAGCCGCCACCGTACCACAAATAACTGTCCACATTTTGCCCTAAAAGTGTAACTTCTTTAAAGCCTTTGTTCCACAAATCTTGAATTTCATCCAAAATACTTTGCGGTTCACGACTACGTTCACGACCTCTAGTAAACGGAACCACACAGAACGTACACATATTGTCGCAACCTCTGGTAATCGTTACAAAAGCAGTCACTCCGTTGCTGTTCAGGCGTACGGGCGAAATATCTCCGTAAGTTTCGTCTTTCGATAAGATTACGTTTATTGCATCACGGCCTTCGTCAATTTCTTGCAACAAATTCGGAATATCTTTGTATGCATCCGGTCCTACGACCATATCTACTATTTTTTCCTGCTCCAAAAATTGACTTTTTAGCCTTTCTGCCATACAACCCAAAACACCAACTTTCATGGTAGGATTGATTTTTTTGACCGCATTGTATTTTTCTAAACGCTTGCGAACAGTTTGTTCTGCCTTATCACGAATCGAACAGGTGTTCACCAAAACCAAATCGGCTTCTTCGAGATTTTGAGTCGTATTATACCCTTGATTAGCTAAAATAGAAGCCACGACTTCGCTATCAGAAAAATTCATCTGGCAGCCATAACTTTCTATAAATAGCTTTTTTACATTATTTTTTTTCTGCTCTAGAACAAGGCTTGTTCCTTGCTTATTTTCTTCGATTACCTTTTCCATACTGCTGAACCAAATTCAATTATCATAATGTGCAAATATACTATAAATTTTGAAAAAATATGACAAGATGGCAGGGGATTATAAATTAGAAGACTAAAAGCCCATCTTTATAGAGTATCAGTTTTTACTAAGCTAAGCTTGTATTAAATTAGTTGAATCTTAGGTTTATTCAAATTTTAAAAAAAAGATCAAATTATGATTCTTATCATTATCTTTGATTGCGCTAAATAAAAACAATCTCAAAATGAAAAAACTATTTACATGTATCTTAGCACTTTTACTTTTTTCGTGTGCTAAGGAGCAAACACCTGAATATACAATTATATCAGGAAAACTCCCAGAAATCGAGGAAAAGACATTTACCGTTAGTGGGATTTCTTTCGAAAAAGAAATCGCTATCAATCAAGATGGAAGCTTTATAGATACGCTACATATTGAATATAATGGAGCTTACAGAGTCGGGAAAACTGTGATTTATTTACATCAAGGGAAAAATTTAGCTTTTGAAGCTCAAGGGAAAAATTTAGAAGATATAATTTTTTCGGGAGACTTGGCCGCTGAAAACAATTATATTGCTGAAAAATCAAGAACCTCAAATAAAATATTAGGTACCAACGCACAAAAGCTTTATTCGCTTAGCCAAGAAGAATTTGCCGAAAAAGTGAATCAGCTTACAACTACATATAATGAATATTAGTAAAAAACGTGTTCATCATCCGAGATTTCGAAGAAAATCAACGTAAGGACATTGCTTATAACCGAGCTTTATTGATTGATAACTACCCTATTTATCATCGACGGATTACAATGAACGACGATTTTAAAGTATCTGATAATTTTCCGAAAATCGAACATGAGATTGATATGGACAATGCCGATGATTTTTACTTTTCTACTGCATATAGAGACGTATTGAGCGCAAGATTTAACAACACAATAAGAGAGGAGTATTCAAAAGAAGTAGAAGAGGGTTTTGATGTAGAAAAATATTATGCAATTGCTTTAAAACATTATAAAAATTTCAACAGCCAAAACATCAAAAATAGTTTTGCAAAAGAGGTTTCTTACGGGATTTCTCCTTCTAACGAGCAATCAGAATTAATTTATACCGAACTCATGACTTCGGTAACCGACGAAAAATTTAAAACTGAATTAACCCAAAAATATAATAAAACAAAAACATTAGCCAAAGGACAGCCTTCTCCGAAATTTGATTATGAAAATCACAAGGGCAGTAATACTTCACTAGATGACCTGAAAGGAAAATATGTTTACATCGATGTATGGGCTACGTGGTGTGGGCCTTGCAAAAGAGAAATTCCGTATTTGAAGGAAGTAGAACAAGAGTATCACGGAAAAAACATCGAATTTGTAGGTATTTCAATCGATAGAAAAGAAGATTATAAAACCTGGAAAGATTTTGTAACCTCAGAAGAGCTTGTAGGGATCCAGCTTTATGCAGATAACGCCTGGAAATCTCAATTTGTAACTGATTATGGTATTGAAGGAATCCCACGTTTTATATTGGTTGACCCACAAGGAAAAATTGTTTCAGCCGATGCACCTAGACCTTCAGACTCAAAACTAATTGAGCTGTTTGAAGAATTAGACCTATAATAAAAAAGTCAAGAAAAAAGAGTATTGAGCTTATCTCACTGCTCTTTTTTCTGCCTTTCTTTTTCTCGCCATATATTGGCAAGCTTGAGATAGTCTATTCTGTTTTTTGGCGGTTGCTCTACTAATCTCCTGTTTTCGAAGGCTTCAAGCAAGATGTCTTCTATCCAAAAATCTTCTTGTATCGTATAGGGTTGGTAAGTAACTTTTATATCAATATCAAAAATGCGAGCAGTTTTTCCATACCAGTAGGCGCTCCAACCGCTTTTTAGGTCTTTTACCAAATCATGGGTTGTTTGTCCGGTTTGTCTGTGAATGAGTTTCATCAAAATCTGACCGTCTTTTCGAGAAAGATTTTTAAGTCGTGCTTCAAATTCATTCTCCATGTATTGTTCGGTAATTTTTAAATACCTTTTTCTTTCTCGCCTGGTCTTGAGTTTGGCTAAATTTTGATTCAAAATCTCTAAACGTTCAGAAGCTGTTTTAGCAAAAGGATAGGTGCGGTAAACCCGGTTGCGCAAGATTAAAAATTGCTTCCGGGCTTCAAGCTCTTCTGGAGATAACACTTCGTTTGAGATATAAACTTCTTCGATTACGTAGACTGTATCTTTGGTTATCACCTTTAGAGAATCTACATAATCTTGTGATTTTGCTGTATGTATACTAAGCCCTAAAAAAAACATCAAACTAAATCGCATCATACTCCTATAAGAATTTCCTTCAAAATTATGAATTATATAACTATAACTCTCACAAACAATTTATATTTTAGTAGAAATTTAAAATGCTATAATTATGCCAAAATCGATTTTGAAAAAATCATCATTAGAATTTTTAGAAAAATATTTAAACAATGCCTCACCCACAGGTTATGAGTCTGAAGGGCAAAAAATATGGATGAATTATTTAAAGCCCTACGTAGATACATTCATCACCGATACTTACGGAACAGCTGTAGGGGTTATCAATCCTGATGCGGAATACAGGGTGGTTATCGAGGGACATTCTGACGAGATTTCGTGGTATGTAAACTATATTACTAACGAAGGACTTATTTATGTAATCAGAAACGGAGGCTCAGACCACCAGACGGCTCCTTCTAAACGAGTAAATATTCATACAAAAAACGGAATCATAAAAGGAGTATTTGGTTGGCCGGCCATTCATACGAGAAACAGAGGAAAAGAAGAAGCTCCAAAAATCGAAAATATTTTTATTGATGTAGGTTGTTCTTCTAAAGAAGAGGTTGAAAAATTGGGTGTGCATGTAGGCTGCGTAATTACCTATCCGGATGAATTTATCGTTCTCAACGAAAACAAATTTGTATGTAGAGCTTTAGACAATCGTATGGGAGGCTTTATGATTGCCGAAGTGGCCAGGCTGCTCAAAGAAAATAAAAAGACACTCCCATTCGGATTGTATATTACCAACTCCGTTCAAGAAGAAGTTGGACTTAGAGGAGCCGAAATGATTACTAAAACGATTCGTCCGAATTTGGCTATCGTAACCGATGTGTGTCACGACTCGACTACCCCAATGATTAATAAAAAAATTGAGGGAGATACTAAAATAGGAGACGGTCCTGTGATTACCTATGCTCCGGCTGTTCAGAATAATTTGAGAGAACTTATCCTAAATACAGCCCAAGAAAAGAAAATTCCGTTCCAACGTTTGGCATCTTCGAGAGTAACCGGTACCGATACCGATGCTTTTGCTTATAGTAACGGAGGAGTGGCTTCTGCACTTATTTCGCTTCCGCTCCGCTATATGCACACCACGGTCGAAATGGCACATCGTGATGATGTCGAAAACGTGATTAAGCTGATTTACGAAACGCTTTTAAAAATTGAAGAAAATCACGAATTGTCGTACTTTAAGTAATTAGAAAGCCGTTTTGAAATTTCAAAACGGCTTTTTTATTATATTACTTTTTTGTGAATTTAACCTTGGATATACCAATTTAGCTTCCAGTTAAAATTAAGAATAAAATCTTATTTTTAAACATATGAAACGAGAAAGAAAAATTTTCAATTGAAATATCTGCCTCTCAATCAAAAACCTTATGACTTCAAAGCATAAATTTCCTTCGTTATAACACTATTGCCTTTCTCATTACTTAAAAGTATCTTTGTGGTTTAATGCAAATTTGTAGATACGTTAATTTGCGAATTCACCATAAAATATGAATATAGATAAATTTTTGTTTTTCTTTTTTAGCTTTTTTTTATTGTTGTGTATCAATCAGCTTGTAGGGATGGTGCGAAAAAAAGAAATCAAATCAAAAAAATTTGCGTTGCTCTCTATAGCTTCTATTGTGTTTATTGTTAATATTTATATCAGAATAGGAAGTATTTTTAATTAAATCATAAAATAAATTATGTCAGACGATAAAAAAGTAATTTTTTCGATGTCCAAAGTAAGTAAGACTTACTCATCAACCAATAAACAAGTGCTTAAAGATATTTATTTGAGCTTTTTTTACGGTGCCAAAATCGGAATTCTAGGTCTTAACGGCTCGGGAAAATCATCGCTATTACGAATCATCGCAGGAGTAGATAAAAACTACCAAGGTGATGTCGTTTTTGCTCCCGGTTATACCGTGGGTTATCTAGAACAAGAACCACAATTGGACGAAAACAAAACCGTTATCGAAGTTGTTCGTGAAGGCGTAGCCGAAACGATGACTGTTTTAGATGAGTTCAACAAAATAAACGATATGTTCGGGCTGCCTGAGGTATATGAAGATGCAGACAAAATGCAAAAACTCATGGACAAACAAGCCGAATTACAAGATAAAATTGATTCGCTCGGTGCTTGGGAAATTGATACCAAACTCGAAATTGCTATGGATGCCCTCCGCACTCCAGATCCTGATACCCCAATTAAAGTACTTTCGGGAGGAGAAAAACGCAGAGTAGCTCTTTGTCGTTTGCTTTTACAACAACCTGATGTGCTTTTATTAGATGAGCCTACCAACCACTTGGATGCAGAATCAGTACATTGGTTAGAACAACATTTACAACAATATAAAGGAACTATTATTGCCGTTACTCACGACCGTTATTTCTTAGATAACGTAGCAGGATGGATTTTAGAATTAGACAGAGGTGAAGGAATTCCGTGGAAGGGTAACTACTCATCTTGGCTTGATCAAAAATCCAAACGTTTGGAAATGGAAGAAAAAACAGCTTCTAAACGTAGAAAAACCTTAGAACGAGAATTAGATTGGGTGCGCCAAGGCGCTAAAGGAAGACAAACCAAACAAAAAGCTCGTTTGCAAAACTACGACCGTTTGCTTAACGAAGACCAAAAACAATTAGAAGAAAAATTAGAGCTTTATATTCCGAATGGCCCACGTTTGGGGACTAACGTAATCGAAGCTGTTGGAGTAGCAAAAGGTTATGGTGATAAATTGCTGTATGATAACTTGAATTTCCAATTACCTCAGGCAGGAATCGTAGGAATTATCGGTCCAAACGGAGCCGGAAAAACTACTATTTTCCGAATGATTATGGGAGAAGAAACTCCTGATAAAGGGGAGTTTTTGGTCGGAGATACCGTCAAAATCGCTTATGTTGATCAAACGCATAAAAACATCGACCCTGAAAAGTCAATTTGGGAAAACTTCTGTGACGGACAGGAACTCATTATGATGGGAGGACGGCAAGTTAATTCAAGAGCTTATTTGAGTAGGTTTAACTTCGGCGGAAGCGACCAAAACAAAAAAGTTGCTACACTTTCGGGTGGAGAACGAAACCGCTTGCATTTGGCTATGACCTTAAAAGAAGAAGGAAACGTACTTTTGCTGGATGAGCCGACAAACGACTTAGACATCAACACACTTCGTGCTCTGGAAGAAGGTTTAGAAAATTTTGCCGGATGCGCTGTGGTGATTTCGCACGACAGATGGTTCTTAGATAGAATTTGTACGCATATTTTGGCTTTTGAAGGAAACTCAGAAGTATATTTCTTTGAAGGAGGGTTTTCTGAGTATGAAGAAAACCGCAGAAAACGCTTAGGTGATGTTAATCCGACACGAATTAAATATAAAAAGTTAATTCGTTAATATATAAAAAGTCTACTAAATTAGTAGGCTTTTGTTTTTTGAAGCTTATCAGCAATAGTTTGACAGACTTTGTCAAGCATCTGAAAAACATTTTCAAATCCGTCTTCTGCTCCATAATATGGGTCAGGCACTTCTAAATTTTCACCTTCGAAGAGCTCGTCCATAATAACTTTAACTTTGCTTTTGGCGGCTTGATCGGGAGCTTGGGTGATTACGTTTTGGTAATTGCTGTTATCCATTACGTAGATATAATCGAAATCATTAAAATCAGTTGCTTGAAATTGTCTGGCTTTTTGAGCCGAAATATCAATGCCGTATTTTTGAGCTATCTTTATCGAACGCTTGTCAGGTTGCTCTCCTGCATGCCAAGCCCCTGTTCCTGCGGAATCAACCAAAAACTTTTCCTTGTTTAGTTTGGATTGTAAAATACCTTCAGCTATAGGGCTTCTACAAATATTGCCCAAACAAACCATTAATATTTTTCTTTTCATTACAAATTACATAGACAGTTTTTTGTTGATGTCTTCCATGAATTTTTTAAAGTGTTTGTCGGTTTCAACCAGATTGTCTACTGTTTTACAGGCGTGTAATACCGTTGCATGATCTCTGTCTCCGATTTGCGTACCAATGCTCTGAAGAGAGGCTTTGGTATATTTTTTAGCGAAAAACATAGCCAGTTGCCTTGCTTGAACAATATGTCGCTTTCTGGTTTTTGATTGTAGTACTTCTAAGTCTAACTGAAAGTAATCTGAGACTACTTTCTGAATATAGTCAATCGATATTTCTCGTTTTACGTTTTTAACGAATTTTTCAACTACTTGCTTTGCCAGCTCAATGGTTACTTCTTTTTTATTGAAAGATGATTGGGCTATAAGCGAAATAATAGCTCCTTCGAGCTCCCTTACGTTGCTCTTGATGTTTTTGGCTACATACTCCACAATTTCATCAGGCATTTCTACGCCATCACGATACAAGAAATTTTTGAGTATCGAAAAACGAGTTTCATAATCGGGCTGTTGTAACTCCGCTGATAGTCCCCATTTGAAACGAGATAACAAGCGTTGCTCAATATCTTGCATATCTACAGGAGCCTTATCAGAGGTAAGGATAACTTGCTTTCCGTTTTGATGCAGGTGGTTGAAGATGTGAAAGAACACGTCTTGGGTTTTTTCTTTTCCAGAGAAAAACTGTACATCATCAATGATTAACACATCTACGAGTTGGTAAAAATGAATAAAATCATTTCGTGTATTTCTTCTTACCGAATCAATGAATTGCTGTGTGAATACTTCTGCAGAGATATATAAAACGGTTTTTTCTGGATGTTTTTCTTTTATTTCTACACCAATAGCGTGAGCTAAGTGGGTTTTTCCTAAGCCTACTCCTCCAAAAATTAGCAAAGGGTTAAACGAAGTTCCTCCAGGTTTATTAGCCACAGCCATGCCCGCAGAACGTGCTAAACGATTGGAGTCTCCTTCGAGAAAATTCTCAAAATTATAATTGGAGTTCAGCTGCGATTCTATTTTGATATTTCTAATACCCGGAATTACAAAAGGGTTTTTGAGTTCCGGATTTTTATTTTGTATCGGAAAATCTACTTCTTGTGGCTTTACAGAGGCTCGCTCTGAACTTGGAATTTGTTCGGTAAATGGTTTTTTGCCTACCGTATTTTCCATGTTTATCTTATAGATAAGTTTGGCTCCTTCGCCAAGCTCTTTGGTCAGAGATAATTTAAGTAATTTAACATAATGCTCTTCCAGCCATTCGTAGAAAAACTTACTCGGAACCTGAATATGAAGAACATTTCCAGAAAGCTCAATGGCTTTAATCGGCTCAAACCAAGTCCTGAAGGCTTGCTCTTGAATATTGTCCTGTATGAATGTTAGACAATTCTCCCATACCGATTGAGCAGTTTTGTTCATATTACTAATTAAATTAACTTTATTGAAGAATAGATTTGTTTCAAAATCAGGTCATAACAGAATGTTTCTCTCCAGATTTTTGACTTAGCAAATATGTAAATAAAAATCCTCAAAAAAAAATTTAAGAGCCCTTGATTATTAAAAAATAATTGTTATAGATAGTGATTTTTCACCAATAACCAAATATACAAAAACTTTATGAAAGAACACCAATATCAGACCCGCGTTCGTTATGCCGAAACCGACCAAATGGGAATTGTTTATCACGGCAATTATGCCGTTTATTTTGAGATGGGTCGTGTGGAGTGGCTAAGAAACTTGGGGGTTTCATACAAAGATATGGAAGAGAGCGGAGTTATGCTTCCTGTGGTTTCTCTTTCGATAAATTACAAAAAGCCGGCTCGTTATGATGAGTTGCTTACTGTCAAAACTATCTTCAAAAAACAGACATTGGTTAAGATAGAGTTTGACTACGAAATCTATAATGAGAACTCAGAGTTATTAACAACCGGATACTCTATGTTGGTATTTGTTGATAAGAAAACAGGCCGTCCGAGCACTCCTCCTGAATATGTTTTGGACAAAATAAAAGGGTTATAAGTTATGAAAAAAGCTCCCTATTAGTCTTTAAAATTCTGATAGGGAGTTTTTGTATGGTTTATAATTAGCTGTTACTTAACTAAACCAAACATCATCACCAATCTGTTTCCGTCATAGAAGTTTAGAGTTTGGTCTGATACATCATAACGAAGTTTTTTGCCTGATAAGATTTGTAACAGTTCGGTTTCTGTTTTATTGGCTTGTTCGTCCATACAGGCCATTTTGGTAGCACCCATTTGACTGAAATTAATATTTTCTCCGTCCAGCGTATAGCTCCCAAAAAAGTTATTGCAACCCGCATTTCCCGAAACCCGGCTTTCGCTAAGTTCAAATTTTATAGTTGCTTTTCCGTAATCTTTTCCTACGTTATTGAGCTGTATGAGCTTCCAATTATTTTTTTCGATAAAACTCCAAACTCCTTCTTGAGTCTGAACTTCAAATTCCATAATGGTTTTTCCCCACCAATTCTTAAACTGCACCTTATTGACTTTGGTCTTTATTTTGAATTTTCGATTTTGAAGTGTGTTCAGTATTTCGCTTTCTAATTGCATCGTAGCTTCATCACAAGCCATTAGCGTGCCCATAGCATCACCTGTTTTTATGCATTTGTTGTTGCTGCGTGCTACAAAGCTCAAGTTAAAATTATTACAGCCGCTTTTTCCGTAGATATTAAGGTCTTCTTTGTTAATGATAAGGTAAGCAGCGGTAGTTTCAACCGATTTCCCGTTGAGTTTAGTAAGCATTAACTTGGCTCCAAAAGGAACTTCATTTGCAAAGCTAAAAACCGATATCAACATAAAGGCTAAACCTAAAATGATATTCTTTTTCATTTGTTTTTTTTATAATGAAATTTCTACATACAATTCCTTTGCCAGATTTTGTGTTGACTAAAAACCTAAGTCAACATACCTCCATCTACATTGATGGTTTGTCCTGTGATGTAGGCAGACATATCTGAGGCTAAAAAAACACACACATTTGCTACATCTTCTGGGGTTCCTCCACGTTTTAGCGGAATTGCATTTCTCCATCCTTCTACAACTTCCGGAGCTAATTTATCGGTCATTTCTGTTTCTATAAATCCGGGAGCAATCACGTTACATCTGATGTTTCTAGAGCCTAATTCTAAAGCAACCGATTTGCTAAAGCCAATCACTCCTGCTTTTGAAGCTGCATAATTGGTCTGCCCGGCATTACCTTTAACTCCTACTACCGAACTCATGTTAATGATAGATCCTGCCCTGTTTTTAAGCATAGTTCGTTGAACTGCTTTGGTCATATTAAAAACCGATTTTAGATTCACTTCTATAACCTTATCAAAATCTTCTTCTGAAAGCCTCATCAGTAGATTGTCTTTAGTAATCCCGGCGTTATTAATAAGTACATCTACTGTTCCAAACTCCTCTATGACTTGATCAACAAGGCTTTGAGCTTGAGCGAAATCTGCTGCGTTAGATTGGTAACCTCTTACTTTTACACCGAAGCTACTCAATTCTTTTTCTAATTCTTCGGCTGCCTGAACCGACGAAGAATAAGTAAAAGCTACGTTGGCTCCTTGCTCGGCAAATACTTTGGCAATACCTCTACCGATTCCTCTACTGGCTCCCGTAATTATAGCTGTTTTCCCTGATAATAATCCCATGTTTTTTTTGTTTTTTAATTTTAGCAAATATACTTTTTAACTTTTAAATATCCATCGCAATATCAATCAACCATTAACCCGCTACTACTCTATATACTTTTCCTTTGAGTTTTTGGTCTAAAAAAGGAGAGTTTTTAGATTTTGAAAATATATCTTTTTCCGAAAAAGAATATACAGTATCCGGGTTAAAAAGAGTTAAGTTGGCTTTTTCGCCGATTTTGATAGGGTGGTTTTCGATTTTGAAAATTGATTTTGATAAGGTGAGTTTTTCAATAATAAGCTCAAGCGGAAGAATTTTGTTGAGTGCTCCAAAAGCACTTTCAAGTCCGATAACGCCGTTGGTTGCCTTGTCAAATTCCAGTTTTTTATGCTCAATGTCTAATGGATTGTGGTCGGAAGTAATCATATCGATAGTTCCGTTTTTTAATCCTTTGACAAGTGCTTGTGTGTCTTGTTTGGTTCGAATAGGAGGGTTTACCTTGTAGTTAGCATCAAACCCTTGCAGCACATCGTCTGTAAAAAAAAGGTTGTGAATTGCTACGCTGCAGCTCACGTTCATCCCTTTTGCTTTTGCTTCTTTGATGAGTTCAACTGATTTTTGGGTAGAAATAGTAGGGATATGCAGCTTTCCTCCCGTATATTCTAACAGTAATAAGTTACGAGCTATTTGGAGGTCTTCTGCAAGATTCGGAATTCCTTTCATGCCTAATTTGGTCGAAGTTTCTCCTTCGTTGGCTATACCGACTCCTTCGATGTTTTTGTCTTGAGAAAAAGCAATAATTAGTCCGTCAAAATCCTGAACGTACTGTAAAGCAAGTTTTAAGACGTTAGCATTTTCGATGGGTTTTTTATAATCTCCAAAAGCTATAGCCCCGGCATTTTGCATATCAAAGAGTTCGGCGAGATTTTGAGTATCGCTATTTTTGGTCATTGCTGCAATGGGATAAAGCTTTGTGGCTGATTCTTGAGTTTTTTGTTTGACAAAGTTTATAAGTGCTTGATTGTCTAAGATCGGATTTGTGTTGGGGTTGAGTGCCACCGAAGTGAATCCGCTTTTTGAAGCCACTTCAAGTCCGTTTTTGATACTTTCTCTTTCTTCAAAGCCAGGCTCCCCAAAGCTTACCGAGCTATCAAACCAACCTTCAGAAACGTGGAGGTTTTCATATTCAATACTATCAAATCCTTTTGTTTTGGCTATATCTTTTGCAATTTCGACAATGATACCTTTTTCGATTTTAAGATCCACAATCTGATTGTGAAACTCGCTGCGAGAATCTATGATTTTAGCTTTTTTTATAATGATACTCATAGTTGTAGGTTTAAGACCATAGGTTTTAGGTTACTTCACAAATTTCTGTATACAAATTTCTATCAGCAAAAATAAAAATCCAAGACCGATAAGCCATTTCCAGATGTTGTTGTCAGCTCGGCTTGTTTGTAAGTCGTTGAAAATATTTGATAGATTTTGCTGTTTGAAATCAGCTAAAAGCGCTGTGTTGTCTGTACTTAAATCACTTTCAGTTCGATTATAATTAAAACCTACTTGTGTGATAAGTTCGTTATTTTTATAGATACCAAAATTACCTGAGCTTTTCGGATTTTCGTTGAAATACAACTGTACTTTTCGGCTAAAAACATGTTGGGCAGGAATAAACTCTTCGCTTTGATTTCGCACTTTTATGATTTGTTCTCTCGACAAATCAGCCTCTACAAAAAACGGATTTCCGTCTGCTATAAAAAGGCTGGTAACTCCCGAGTTATTTTGTTGAGCCATGTTGTAAAAGCTCAGCACGACCAATGGGGAATTCAGGAAGTTACTATTTTCTCGGTTAATCGGAGCCGTAAAAATATATACCGAACTGATGCCTTGTTTGATTTCTGTTAAAAAAGCACTTCCGTCTTCATAAGAGAGGATAGCTGGTGTTTGGGCATCAAGCAGAAAAGATGTTGCGACGTTGGGGTACTGAAAATTCTCCGTTCTTTTTTCGAAAACATTCCTAAAAACCGGATGATCAAAACTGATTCTGGTGATTAATTTTTTATTGTTTTGAATAGGCTCAAAAAGAACTCTGCCGAATTGAGAACTGAAATTAGTAAGGTTATCTGGGGTTGATTTTTCAGAGGGAATCATAATCACAGTGCCTCCGTTTTCTACAAACGACTTCAAGGTAACTATAAGCGATTGCGGAATTTCATCGAGCTCGTTTAGGATTACCGTATGCTGACTTTCGATAAGATTATAATCGAGAGTATTGATTTCGAAAGAGATTAAGTCAAAATGGTCTTCTGTATAAATTTTTTTAAGAAATTCGTTTTTAACGGTTGTTCCAATTAGAGTAATTTTTGTTTTTTCAGGTTTAGAAATGCTAAAATAATACGTATTGTCATATTCTAATGAATTGTCTTCTACCGAAACATAGCCGTTGAATTCTTCTTGAGGAATAGTGAATATTATTTCGTCTTGCTCTTCGGTAATAAGTGTTTTGGCTATGAGTTCGCCTTGATTATGAAGAGCCATTGAGCTTTGTTTTTTTTCTTTACCGAATTGAGATAGATTGATTTTTAACTCATAAAAATCTTCTAAAACTTTGTGGATAAATACGCTGTCAATCGAAATATTATGGGTGTTTTCTGCTTTCTGAAGCGAGAAAATCATATTATAAGTGCTGTCTATCGCCCCAATATCTGAGGGGGTTAGCGATTGAGCATCAGTAACCACTACTATATCTTTACCGGTGTGAGGCTTGAGGTTTTTGATTTTTGAGAGTTGATTGGTCAGTGAAAAACTCGAAGCACTATATCTTATATTTTGTAATTCTCTCTGAACTGATTTAATATCTGTATCATAAAACGAATGGTCGTTGGTCAGTAGAGTAAAACTCTGATCTTCAGGGACACGCTCAAGCAAATCCTGTATCGAGCGCTTTAATAGTTCTCCTTGTTTGCCTTTGGCTTGCATCGAATAGGAGTTGTCAAGCACTACATAAAGTTCGTTCTGCTTGTTAACAGAATCTTTTGCTTTAAAAAAGGGCTGTGCAAAAGCTAGAATAATACATGCAAGAAGCACTAATCGAGTAAAAAGCAACAACCATTTTTTGAGTTGTGAGCTTTTTCGGGTTTTGATTTGAAGTTCTTTAAGGAATTTTACGTTGGTGAAATATTCTTTTTGAAACCTGCGTAATTGAAATAAGTGAACGATGATAGGAATTATCAGCAGAAATAAAAAGTAAAGAAGGTGCGGATATTTAAAAAGCATCGTTTTTTAAAAAACAAAGTTATGAAAAATTGCATAATAAAATCATATTTGTCTAAAAAAACCAAATTTACACAGAACCTTGCTTACATTTCTATACATAGGGTAGAATACGCAACGTTTAATACGACAATCCTTCGGGTAAATTAAAACTAAAAATGGATGCAAAAAGTCATTTCGCATCCATTTTATTGTGTTTAAAGAAGTGATTTAAGAGTTCATTAGTTCTTCAATTTCTTCGGCTTCCTCAGGAATATTTTTCATCAGGTTAAGCGGTGTTCTATTGGCTTGAACCACATAATTATCTTCTACCCGAATCCCGAAACCTTCTTCCGGAATATAAAATCCGGGCTCAATAGTAAAGACCATTCCTTCTGTGAATTTGTCGGTTAAGACTCCGTAATCGTGTGTGTCAAGCCCCATGTGATGCGATGTTCCGTGCATCATATATTTTTTATAAGCAGGCCAATCCGGGTTTTGATTTTGGATGTCTGCCTTGTCCAAAAGTCCCAGCCCGAGTAATTCGGAAGTATAAACTTCGCCTAATTGTTGGTGATAAGTATGCCAATCATTTCCTGCCACGAGGATGTTTTCTGCTTCTTTTTTGCAGCGCAAAACCGCATCATACACTTCTCTTTGGCGCTTGGTATATTTTCCGTTTACAGGAATAGTGCGAGACAAATCAGAAGAATAGTTAGCATATTCTGCTGCGGTATCAAACAAAATTAATTCGCCATCTTTACATTGACAGTTATTCTCGATGTAATGGAGCACATTAGCATTGTTCCCTGTAGCGATAATCGGCGTATAAGCAAAGCCTTTAGAGCGGTTTCGAATGAATTCGTGAATAAGTTCTGCCTCGATTTCATATTCCCAAACTCCGGGTTTTACAAAGCCTAAGACTCTTCTAAACCCTTTTTCGGTAATATCACAAGCTTGTTGAATAAGAGCAATTTCTTCGGGTTCTTTAACAGAGCGTAGTTTTTGCAAGATAGGATTCGAGCGTTCTACTTTGTGAGCCGGATAGGTTTCTTTCCACCATTTTATAAAACGATCTTCACGGGTTTGGGTCTCTACCGAAGAACGATAATGCTCGTTGGTATTGATGTACATTGTATCGGCATAGGTCATGAGTTCTTTTAAAACTTTATCAAAATCCGAAAGCCAATAAACCGATTTCACTCCCGAAACCTCAAAAGCAGCTTCTTTGGTCAGTTTTTCGCCTTCCCAGATAGCGATATGTTCGTTTGTTTCTCTAAGAAAAAGAATTTCTTTATACTTTTCGAAAGGAGCCTCAGGGCAAAGCACCAAAATACTCTCTTCTTGATCTACACCGCTCAGGTAAAATATATCTCTATGTTGAGCAAAAGGCAAAGTGCTGTCTGCACTTACCGGATAAATATCGTTAGAATTAAAAATAGCAATGCTGTTAGGTTTCATTTGAGCGGCAAATTTCGCTCTGTTTTTGACAAAAAGATGGCGGTCTATTCTGTGGTATTTCATGATGAATAATTTGAATTTGAAAACAAAGTTACGATAAATAATTTAGGATATGTAAATTAGAATTTAGGATTTTCTTTCCCATTTGGGCTCTCAATAAATCATTTTCACCTCTTTTAAATCAAATTCTTTTACGGAGCTGTCTTCGAGTAGAATCTGTATTTTTCCGTTTGGGAGCACTTGTTTAATGATGCCCATACATTTTGCTCCCGTCGGATATTCAAACACAGTTGGAATATCTTTTTTAAAGAGACAGTTGTGATAATCTTCCCAAAGATTATCGGTTTGATGGCTTGTTATTAGCTCACAATTCTTTTTTATTTGTTTGACAATTTCGAGCATCACCTTTTCTTTGTCAAATTCTTTTTGAGTAATGTTTTTGAGCGATGAGGCTTGAGGGAGGTTTTCGAAGTGAATTTGATTTACGTTGAGTCCGATTCCGACAACAGAGGAGATTGAACCAGAGCTAGATATGTTATTTTCGATAAGAATGCCAGCAATTTTTTTACCTTCTGACAAAATGTCGTTTGGCCATTTGATGTTTAATTTAGGAATTTCGAGTTTGTTGAGCGCTTGAATTATAGCTGTGCTGATGGCTATATTCAAATCAAATATGGAGGCATTCTGCGTAAGCATATTGGTGATTAGTATACTGAATGTTAGGTTTTTATGTGGATTTACACTCCATTGGCTTCCTCTTTGCCCTTTGCCTTGGGTTTGGTGTTCGGTTATTATGACGGTATAATCCTCAAGCTTTTGAGTAGAGTTAAGTTGTTTGAGGAAGTCATTTGTCGAAGCCGTGGCACTGAGTTTGATTATATGCATAAAAGAAATAAGTTACCAATTCTTATTTTAGAAAGATTCTGTTTAAATTTGCCTTGTTACCAGTTTAGAGATTCTTTTTATAACAAGTAAAAAAGTTTCAAATAGATTATAAATTTCGAACTCAAAAATACATACAAAAATGGTAACTTTGCAGAATTATTAATTTTTATAGATGACAAAAACAAAAACGACAGGTTCAGACGCGTTGCTTACTCTTATCATAAAAGGAATTGAGGATGTAAAAGGAAGCGATGTTAGCATATTAGATTTGCGAGAAATCGAAAACACCGTTTGTGATTATTTTGTGATTTGTACCGGAGGTTCAAATACACAAGTAAACGCTATATCGGGATCAATTCAAAAAGTAGTATCCAGAGATATTCACGAAAAACCATGGCATGTAGAAGGCGAACAAAATGCAGAATGGATTCTTATGGATTATGTAAGTGTGGTAGTGCATGTTTTTCAGAAACACATACGAGAATATTATGATATTGAAAGTTTGTGGGGCGATGCAAAAATCACCCAAATAGCCAGTAAATATTAAATATTTATATAGCAATTTCATGATTATTTAAACGAATATCTATGTCCGAAACTTTCGGGCTATCTTTTTTTAGATTATATTTAAATTTTTTATAGATACATAAAATATGTCAAACGACAAGAACAACAAAAGCCACAACAAGAAGAGTCCGAGCCCGAAGGGTGGCGGACCAGGTTTTAAGGTAAATATATGGTTTGTTTACGGAGCTATTATTCTGATGATTTTCGGGTGGAGTTTTCTCTCGGGAGGCTTTCAGAAGAGAGATCCGATAAATATTAATATCACTCAATTTTATAACTATCTAGAAGATGGAGAGTTTGAAAAGGTAGATATTTATAATAAAACCCGTGCAGAAGCATTCCTAAGAGAAGAAGCCCTCGAGAAGATTGATCATGAGAAAGTGCCTAAGCAGGATATGTTTAACAACCCGAACAAAGGACCTCACTACAAGTTTGAAATAGGGAGCGATGAAATCTTTCAGAACAGGTTGGAGCAGGCTGTACAGGCAGGTAAACTCGAAAGCGGTTATGAATATAAAACCGCGAGCTCTTGGACTGACTTCATCGGTTTTCTCCCGATTATAATTTTAATTATCATCTGGATCTATATGATGCGTAGAATGTCCGGAGCTGGTAAAGGTGGTGGCGGACAGATTTTTAATATCGGGAAGTCAAGAGCAAAGCTTTTTGATGAAAAAAATGATATTAAAATTACCTTCGAAAACGTAGCAGGCTTAGAGGGAGCCAAAGAAGAAGTTCAAGAAATTGTCGAATTCTTAAAGCATCCTGAAAAATATACTTCACTTGGAGGAAAAATTCCGAAAGGAGCTCTGCTTGTTGGTCCTCCGGGAACAGGAAAAACATTGCTCGCCAAAGCCGTGGCAGGCGAGGCTAAAGTGCCTTTTTTCTCATTATCAGGTTCTGATTTCGTAGAGATGTTTGTAGGAGTAGGAGCCTCAAGAGTTAGAGATCTATTCAAGCAAGCTAAAGAAAAATCACCATCGATTATCTTTATTGATGAAATTGATGCTGTAGGGCGGGCTCGAGGAAAAAGCACTATGTCAGGCTCAAATGATGAGCGTGAAAATACGCTCAATCAGTTACTTACAGAGATGGATGGTTTCGGAACTAATTCCAATGTAATCGTGCTTGCTGCTACCAACAGAGCAGACGTATTAGATAAAGCGCTTTTGAGAGCAGGACGTTTTGACAGACAAATTTATGTTGACCTGCCTGATATTAATGAGCGTAGAGAAATATTTGCAGTTCATTTAAAACCACTCAAAAAAGTAAAAGAATTAGATGTTGACTTTTTAGCCAAGCAAACCCCAGGGTTTTCAGGTGCTGATATTGCCAATGTATGTAACGAAGCAGCTCTTATTGCAGCTCGAAATGGTAAGAAAGCTGTCGACAGACAAGATTTCTTGGATGCTGTGGACAGAATCGTAGGAGGTTTGGAAAAGAAAAATAAAATTATTACCCCTGACGAAAAACGCACTATTGCCATTCACGAAGCAGGACACGCTACGGTAAGCTGGATGCTAGAACACGCTGCCCCACTTGTTAAGGTTACTATTGTGCCTCGTGGTCAAAGTTTAGGTGCCGCTTGGTATTTGCCTGAAGAGCGTCAAATCGTGCGCACCGAGCAAATGCTTGACGAAATGTGTGCTACTATGGGAGGTCGTGCTGCCGAAAAAGTAATTTTCGATAAAATATCTACCGGAGCCTTATCTGACTTAGAAAAAGTAACCAAACAAGCTCGTGCTATGGTTACGGTATACGGATTGAACGATAAGATAGGAAACATTACTTATTATGATTCGTCGGGTCAATCAGATTACAACTTTTCGAAACCATATTCAGACGAAACGGCAAAAGTTATCGACAAAGAAATATCTGACTTGATTGAAGGACAGTATCAAAGAGCTATTGCAATTCTTGAAGAAAACAAAGATAAACTGAATGAGCTCGCCGATGTTTTAATCGAAAAAGAAGTAATCTTTAAAGACGACTTAGAGCGAATCTTCGGAAGACGCCCTTTCGATAAAGATACAGAAGAACAAAACAAAAATAATCAGTCTGAAACTTCGGAAACAACCGAACCGATTTCAGAAAACTAAACAGTAAGAAGTCCTAAAAAAATCAATCTAGATTATTAGACAATTAATTAAACAGCATCAAGACGTTTTGATGCTGTTTTTTAGTTTTATAGCGTTCCTGCCTTCAAATTCGCCAATACACCAAAAATATTTACTCTACAAAAGAGTACCATTATGTAAAGGTGTTCAGCCTGATTACAGTAGAGGTTTCAAGTTATAGTAGTTTACTGGAAGTAAATCCTGCGGCTGAGCTTTATAAAGGTAGATACGAGTGCAACTGTTGCCTAATTCCCTCGCTACCATACGAACAATGTCATTAAGTTAAGCAAAATATGTCTTAAATATTGTAAGTTTTAAAAAAAAAATCTGTGGAAATCCGTGTAATCTGTGATTTAAAAAGATAGTATAATCCTTTAACTTAATGACATTATGCTCGCGCTAAGGGGGATTATTGTCGATAAAATCACCAGCATAGGAGGGAAAATTTTGACTGTTTTTTAGGATTTTTCCAACATATTTGCAGGGTCTTAAAGCTCTGGGATACAAAATCTTGCAAGAACAAACGAAAACGTATTTAAAACACTATTAATCAACACATTAATTACGTCTTAAGGAGCGACTATTTATTGAATTGACCTTTAAAGACTCATAAAATATTATTTATCTATGAAATAGATCGTATAAAACAAAAAACAGTACAAATACGAATATTTGTACTGTTTAAAATTAAATTTTTATGATTATAAATCATCCAACATTATTTTATTCAGTATTGGACAAAAAATTCTGTTTGATTAGTGATGTAATTGTTCTTCACCTTCTCTCATCGGAACGTTTTGAGGGATAAATTCTTCTGGCTGACCCGGCTTGTTATAATCATAAGGCCATCTATATACGTGAGGGATAGCACCCGGCCAGTTTCCGTGCATATGTTCTACCGGAGCAGTCCACTCTAATGTAGTAGATCTCCAAGGATTTTGCTCGGCTTTTTTACCATAAAAGATGCTATAGAAGAAGTTCCATAAGAACACCAATTGGAAGATTCCTCCTACGATAGCAAACAAAGTAATAAGAACGTTTACATCATGCAAGTCATCAAACAAAGGGAATGCCGTGTTAGTATAATATCTTCTTGGTAGTCCTGCCAGACCAATGAAGTGCATTGGATAAAACACCCCATAAGCACAAATAGCAGTTACCCAAAAGTGAATATAACCTAAGTTTTTATTCATCATACGCCCATACATTTTAGGGAACCAATGGTAGATTCCGGCAAACATACCATAAAGAGCAGAAATACCCATCACAAGGTGGAAGTGAGCCACAACAAAATAAGTATCATGAACGTTAATATCAAGCGCACTATCTCCTAAGATAATCCCTGTTAGACCTCCCGAGATAAAAGTAGAAACCATCCCGATAGAAAATAACATGGCAGGGTTCATCTGTAGATTACCCTTCCAGATAGTAGTAATCCAGTTGAAGGCTTTTACGGCAGACGGAATGGCAATCAACAAAGTCGTAAAAGTAAATACAGAACCTAAGAACGGGTTCATCCCTGAAACGAACATGTGGTGGCCCCAAACAATGGTTGATAAGAAAGCAATGGCCAATACCGAAGTAATCATCGCTCTATATCCGAAAATAGGTTTACGTGAGTTGGTAGCTAATACCTCAGACACAATACCCATTGCTGGTAAAATAACAATATATACCTCAGGGTGTCCTAAAAACCAAAATAAGTGCTCAAATAATACCGGAGAACCTCCTTGGTAATGCAACACTTCTCCTGCTATAAAAATATCAGATAAGAAGAATGATGTTCCGAAACTTCTATCAAATAATAATAGTAATCCTGCCGACAAAAGAACCGGAAAAGAAACAATACCGATAATAGCTGTAATAAATAATGTCCAAATTGTAAGGGGAAGCCTTGTCATAGACATTCCTTTGGTTCTGAGGTTTAGAATGGTAACTACATAGTTAAGTGATCCCATTAATGATTGTGCAATAAAAATCACCATTGAGACTAACCATAATGTCATTCCTAATCCTGAGCCTGGAATGGCTTGTGGTAAAGCAGAAAGCGGTGGGTAAATTGTCCAACCAGCTGAAGCGGGTCCTGATTCTACAAACAGCGAAATAATCATCAGAGCAGCTGAGATGAAAAACAACCAATATGAAAGCATGTTCATAAAACCGGATGCCATATCTCTTGCTCCAATCTGCAGCGGGATAAGTAGGTTACTAAATGTCCCGCTCAATCCTGCTGTAAGCACAAAGAAAACCATGATTGTTCCGTGAATGGTAACCAAGGCTAGATAAGCGTCGTTTTTCATTACTCCGCCCGGAGCCATATCTCCTAAAAATATTTCAAAAATCTTGAAAGACTCTTCCGGCCATGCGATTTGCATTCTAAAAAATATAGACATCATAACGCCTATAACCCCCATTATGATACCAGTAATGAGAAACTGTTTAGCAATCATTTTATGATCGGTACTAAAGATATACTTTGTAACAAAAGTTTCTTTATGATGGTGTACTTCGTGATTTTCCTGGTGTCCTGTTGCTGACATATTTTTTTAAATTATATATGTAAAACGATTGATATTAAATTTATACTAACTTAGATTTCTACCTGAATAACTTGTGTTGAATCAGCTACTATCTTTATCTGTTCTTCTTCTATTTGAGTTTCTGCCGGTTGCTCCACAACAGGGTTAACCAAAGAATCCAGTGTAGGTTGCTCGGCAATCCAAGCATCAAACTCTTCTTGAGTAACCACTACGATATCCATTTGCATATTATAGTGTGATGCGCCACAGATTTTATTACATAAGAGTAAATAATTAAACTCATAAGGATCGAGAGCTTCTTCTCCTTTCTTTACAAGCTCGGCACTTCTCATTCTTCTTAGCTCGTTAATGTGAGCTACTTTTTCAACCGTTTCTGGTTTTTCTCTCATTTCTGCTGTAGTAAGCACAGGCGTAAAGGCAAATTGAGTAACCATACCCGGCACACTATTCATTTGTGCTCTAAAGTGAGGCATATAAGCCGAGTGTAAAACATCTTGTGAACGGATTTTGAACACGACCTTTTGACCTACAGGCAAATACATTATGTTAGTAACGATATCATCTTTTGCGTTAGGGTCTGCCATATCTACTCCTAATGTATTTATTCCTTCGATATAACGAACGTTAGCTTTACCCAGTGTATTGTCCGGCCCTGCATAACGAGCTTCAAAGCTAAATTGCTTCGCGTATATCTCAACATACATAACGTCTTCGTCTTCATCAACAAACATAACGTTGTTCCAAGTATATAATCCGTAAAGAATTAAAATACTTAAAGCAATTACCGGTACGATTGTCCAAACGGCCTCTAAACGATTGTTATCGGCATAGTATAATGCTTTTCTACCTTCTTTACCTCTGTATTGATAAGCGAAGTAATGTAGTAGTGCTTGAGTGATAAACTGAACAATAAATATCATTACAAACGATATAATCATCAGGTTATCTATTTCTTTTCCGTGTTCTGATGCAGAATTGCTAATAAGTACTAATCCCCCCCATTTGAACAGGCCATAAATAGTAAAAACGTACATAAAGACCATCATTCCGAACATCAAGTATCCGTTAATGCTGTTATCTTTTTCGTTAGCAACTTGTGAGTCATCAAGCTTAACACCAGAACTTGTCTGAGTTAAATAATATATTTTATTGATTTGCCAAATCGCAACACACAATAAAACAAGGACTATTACAACCAATAAACTTGTCATTTGTTTATTCTTTAATTTATATTAGTAATGAAATTGTTTACTCTCTTCGATTAGTGGATTATTCTTCACTAATAATGGATGCTTTGCCAATGCACCAAAAACCACAAAGATAAACAATCCTGCGAAGAATAACACCGAACTTATTTCAGGAACTCCTATAGACCATCTGTCTCCTACCGTACCTGGCATAATCATAGTAAAGAAGTCCATATAGTGACCGAATAAAATTATAATCCCCACAAAAACAACAATCCAACTAATCCGTTTGAAGTCTGCACTTACTAAGATAACCAATGGGAAAATAAGATTTAAAGCCATCATTCCGAAGAACGGCAAACCATAATCATCAATTCTTTGAATAAAGTAAGTTACCTCTTCAGGAATATTAGCGTACCAAATCAACATAAATTGTGAGAACCATAGGTAGGTCCAGAATATACTAAAAGCAAACATATATTTTGCCAAGTCATGTAAGTGGTTTTTGTTTACAAACTCTAACAGCCCTTTTGACTTCAGGTAAATGGTAACTAAGGTAATTACTGTAATTCCGCTTACAAAGAAACTTGCAAAGACATACCACCCGAATAAGGTGCTAAACCAATGCGGGTCTAATGACATAATCCAATCCCAAGAAGCAACAGATTCTGTTACGAAGAAAAACACTAAAAATGCCGCAGATGCCTTAATAGTTTTCTTATGCCAAAATATTGCATTTTCAGGTTCATTATCTTGTCTTATCGAATACTTTCTCGATACATTACGATATAATACCCAACCAGCTAAAAATATAGCAGCGCGTATTAAAAAGAAAGGAACATTTAGGTAGCCTTTTTTACCGGCAACTAAGAAATCATAGTTTTCGTGTGATGGATCTGTTATTCCGTCTGCCATCCATACGAATAGATGATTAAAATGCAATCCTGAAAGCAATAATAAAACAAATAATATTACTGCCCCTGGCAATACATAGGCCGTAATTCCTTCCATTACTCTAAAAACAACCGGAGACCAACCTGCCTGTGAGGCGTGCTGGATAGCATAAAATGCCAAAACCCCCACTGAGATTAAGAAAAAGAAAATAGCAGCTACATAAAGAGCCGACCAAGGTTTGTTTGACAATTGATGCAAAACGTGCTCTACGTGTTCTTTGTGCTCTGCTTCTGACACCTGATGATGTTCTGCATGAGCTCCATCGTGAGCGTGTTCTGCTTTCAAAATTAATTCTACATCGTGAGTGGTTTTAGGAGCAGACCAAAATCCGTATCCGATTCCCAAAAGTCCTACTACCATCAAAACGATAGAAAACATTTTTAGCTTACCTGAAAAAGTGTACATATCTGAAAAAATAGTGTTCTACAAATTTATTATTCTGCTTTTAAGCTCATTACATAACGAGATACTTGCCAGCGCTCTTCTTGATTAAGTTGATTAGCATGAGACCCCATGGCATTCAAACCATAGGTAACCACATGATAAGTACTTCCTTCTGTGATTTCTCTGTCGTTATACGGAGGAACCCCTAAAAACTTTTCTCTCTGAGCTAAGATCCCTTGACCATCTCCTGTATCTCCGTGACAAACGGCACAGTAAATCGTATATAGAGCTCGCGCCTGATTCTCATTATAATCTTCTTCTGCCAAAGGCGAGACTAAATTAGCTCTTGCTTCTTCTAGTCCTTCGGGAGTGTTTGGATATTCATACGGCTCAAATCCTCTTGGAATAGACCCTTCTGCGGGAAGCTGAGCTGCTTGACCATTGGCGAAAACATTTGATTCTGAATAGGGCTCATAGGCTACCGATTCATACATATCCGGAAAAAACTGATAGTTTGGCTTCTTTTCATTAAAACACGAAACCAACGTGGCAGACAAAGCTATCAGAGCTGTTATTTTATATAAATTTTTCATATCTAAAATTAGGGCTTTTCTACTAGTTTAACTTCTACCGCTCCTGTCTTATGGAAGAAATCTACCATTTCTTGTTCGTCACCATGAATCGTTACTTCCATCAGGAAGTGATCATCTGTGGTGCGTGGATCTGGATTTTCTGCTTTCTTACCGATCCATAATTTACTTCTCAAATAGAACGTATGTACCATAAGGTGTGCTGCAAAAAACACAGTAAGCTCAAACATAACCGGCACAAAAGCAGGCAAATTTTGAATAAAACTAAAACTTGGTTTACCTCCTATATCCTGAGGCCAGGCTTCTATCATAACATAATTCAACAACCAAGTTGCAAACGAGAGCCCAAGAATACCATACAAAAAAGCACAAATTGCAATTCTTGTCGGTGCAAGCCCCATAGCTTTATCCAGCCCGTGAACCGGAAAAGGCGTATAAATTTCCTCAATGTGATGATGTGCAGTGCGTGTTGTTTTTACTGCCTCTAGCAGTATATCATCATCATTATACAATACGTGAATAACTTTATTGCTCATTTTCTACTAATGATTATGTGAATGATCATTTTCTTTTTGTTCTCTTTCTCTTTTATAATTATCTCCTGAAGATTTCAAGATAGTCTTTACTTCTGCTTGTGACACGACAGGGAAGCTTCTAGAATACAACAAGAACAATACAAAGAAAAACCCGATAGTACCAATATAAAAACCAATATCAACAAAGGTTGGTTGGAACATAGTCCACGATGATGGCAGATAATCTCTATGCAATGACACTGCAATAATCACAAAGCGCTCAAACCACATCCCTACGTTTACTACAATCGAAATAATAAACGAAACCATTATACTTGTTCTTACTTTCTTGAACCACATTACTTGCGGAGAAATCACATTGCAGGTCATCATCAACCAATATGCCCACCAGTAAGGCCCTGTAGCTCTATTCAAGAATGCATACTGCTCATATTCTACTCCAGAATACCAAGCTATAAACAACTCTGTAATATACGCAACTCCCACAATCGATCCTGTAATCATAATAATGATATTCATCAATTCGATATGCTGAATCGTGATGTAGTCTTCGAGGTTACACACTTTTCTCATGATAATAAGAAGCGTATTCACCATGGCAAAACCAGAGAAAATAGCTCCTGCCACAAAATAAGGAGGCAAGATAGTGGTGTGCCAACCCGGAATTACCGATGTAGCAAAGTCAAACGATACGATGGTGTGTACAGAAAGTACAAGTGGTGTTGCTAATCCGGCCAATACCAATGATACTTCTTCAAAACGTTGCCAATCTTTTGCTCTACCACTCCATCCGAATGAAAGA
>CAYPCZ010000032.1:0-27142 GCA_964409345.1 uncultured Flavobacterium sp.
AAATAATCAATTAAAAATAACCGTTTGTTGGTTTCTGAATTTTCAGAACCTAACTTCACATAAAAAAGGACAACAACATGGAAATTATTCTAACACAAGACGTAACCCGTTTAGGTTTTAAAGACGATGTAGTAAACGTAAAACCAGGTTATGCACGTAACTTTTTGATTCCTCAAAAACTTGCAATACTTGCTACGCCTTCGGCTAAAAAAGTATTGGCAGAGAATTTAAAACAAAGAGCATACAAAGAACAAAAAATTGTTGATGACGCTAAAGTAATAGCAGAAGAACTAAAAGCTCTTGAGATTAAAATTACTGCAAAAGCAGGTGGAGACAAACTTTTCGGTTCTGTAACCAATATCGACTTGGCAGAAGCTTTAGAAAAAGAAGGGCAATCAATCGACAGAAAGTTTATCACTACCGGAATACTAAAAAGAACTGGTAAATATACAGCAAACATCCGTCTTCACAGAGAGGTTATTGTTGAATTACCATTCGAAATTGTTGCTGAACAATAATAAAGTTTTCATATATTTTGATTTTTTAAAGTTAACAATTGGAAAGCCTTCTCGTTTTGAGAAGGTTTTTTTTTATAGATATCTTTTATGAAATATACACGGCTTACTAAAGAGCAGTTAGAAGAGTTGCATCACGAGTTTGCTAACTTTTTGGCCGCTCAGAATATTGATAAAAAAGAATGGGAGCAAATCAAAGCCAACCAGCCAAAAGTAGCAGAACAGGAGCTCGATGTCTTTTCTGATTTGATTTGGGAGGGAGCTCTGAGTCAAGCTTAATATCTAGAGCATTTTGATAAGAGTTATATTTTCTTGTTTTATTTTGACAGAACAAAAGCAGAATCAATTGTAATCAGAAGTTTAGATAAAAGCATCAATTTTTTGACCCAAGAGGGGTTTGCTTGGTTAGCTGAACATATAACATCAGAAAAACTCGAGATTAAAAAAGGTGAAAAATCATTGCAAGACAGAAATGCCGAAATTTTTCAGCTGATTAGACAAGGAGCCATAATAACTCAGGGAGAGCTATATAAATCACTAGCCTTTTAAGCTATTAGTTCAGTTTATTCGCAACAGCTGTCCGATAGAGATGTCGTTGGTCGAGAGGTTGTTTAGTTTTTTAAGCTGATCGACAGTTATATTGTATCTTCTCGAAATGTTATAAAGCGTGTCACCTTGAGCAACTCTATGTGTTTCTGAAGAGTTTTGCGTGTTGCTTGAGGATGTATCTGTAGCTAACGAGCTTGTGGTTCTTCCTAATACCTGGTCGTCATATTGATAAAGCTGATAACGCTCAATTAGGCTGATGAGCTTATCCGGATATTTAGGGTCGGTTGCATAACCTGCTTTTCGAAGTCCTTTTGCCCAAGCTTTATAATCGTCTTTTTTGAGTTTAAACAAATTTGCATAGCGAGCTCTTGAAGTCAAAAAAAGCGAGTGATCTCTATAGGATTCTGAAGCATGGCGATATTTTCTAAAACATTCTTGGGCGGCATCATCATCATGACGAATGGTATCGCCGGTCCAACCGGTATGACATTTAATCCCAAAATGGTTATTGGCTTCTCTGGCCAAGCGCCCATTACCTGACCCCGATTCTAAAATTCCTTGAGCCAGGGTAATACTTGCCGGGATACCGTGTGTACGCATATTAGCTTTGGCTGTTTCTTTATATAAGTCGATATATTGGGTAACGGTATTTGAAGTAACCGTGGTAGTCGAAGTAGCCTCCAAAGTCTCAGTTGTAGATTTTGGGGTAGTTGGTTTCTTAGTAACTGTTCGCTCTGTTTTGGGCTTGGTGCTAACAGGTTTTTTAGCCGTCGTATATTTTGTTCCTTTACAGGAAGCTAATAAAAGTACAACAGTCAAAATCAATATTTTTCTATCCATTAATCAAAGGTAATTTTTGTTTTTTTAATTTCTCGTTCATTCCGCTAATTCCTTGGAGTCCTCCTGTATGAATAAGCAGAATTTTTGCTCCTTTTTCGAAATATTTTTCTTGAATCAACTTATAAATTCCGTAACACATTTTGGCTGTATAAACGGGATCCAAAAGAATTTCGGTTTGCTTATAAAACTCATTTATAAACGTAACAAGCTCGCTATTTATTTTGGCATAACCCCCAAAGTGATAATCCTGGATCAATTTCCAATTGTTTTTATTGGTATATTTTGTAATCTCATTGGCCAAACAATCACCTTTAAGAGCAGGAAAGCCCAAAACTTTTTGATGGGGTTTTGAGCTGTTTATAATACCCGAAATGGTCCCTCCTGTACCTACAGCACAGCAAATATAATCAAAAAAATGATCTTCCGGGCTAAGAATTTCTTGGCAACCTTTTATAGCTAATGCATTGGTTCCTCCTTCAGGGATTAGATAAAAGTCTCCAAATTCGTGATGCAAACCATCTATAAACTCTACGGAATCTTTTTGTCGATAAGCATCTCTAGAAATAAAGTGCAATTTCATGCCGTTCTCCTCGGCAAAAACAAGAGTCGAATTAGCTTCTTTCTTAGCAATTAGCTCCTCTCCTCTTATCACGCCTATAGAGTCAAGTCCAAATTTTTTGGCTGCAAAAGCAGTGGCCGCAATATGATTAGAGAATGCTCCCCCAAAAGTGAGAAGGGTGTGGTGGTGGTTTTGTTTTGCTCTATGTAAATTATATTTGAGTTTCCTAAATTTATTTCCTGATACAAACGGGTGAAGCAAGTCTTCTCTTTTTATATACACCTCAATTTGAGTCCCAAACAAATCAAATAAAACCTTCTGATTAGAACTGTTTGGAGTTGGGTGCAAATATAATTTTGGGTGCGAAAGAAGCATTTTTGTCATAATGTTTTTATCAAAACAAATATAGCCATTCGACAGATAATCTTATTACCTTTCTTAAGATAATTTACTTTAAAGCATTTTACCTTTATAAAGGCATTCAAAAAAATACTATAATTTTTCTAACTACACGACAAAAATAATAAACCATAGACTATTATGTTTGTAACCACAGATTCACAGATAAAATTTGATTGGAACAATCAAAACAATTAAAAATATAAATCTGTACATCTGTGGCAGTTATAATTTTTGTCGTGCACTAAAATAATCTTTATATAATCACATTATAGATTTTGTCTTAAAAAGGTAAATAAAAGACAAAAATAAAGGGACTTTTATTTGTTTAAATTATAGATAAAACCGCTCTATTTCTATTGCTTTTATATAGAAACTGTAAAGGCATATTGGCTTTGATTGTTTTAAAATTTATTTTTATTGGTCTTATTAGACTTAATCTAATCTATAATGTATATTTGTTGCATCTAAAACAATAATAAATAATAACTATGGAAAAACGTATCTCAGAATTCGTTGAAATGGTTGCTCAAAAGAACCCTAACGAACCCGAGTTTATTCAGGCAGTACAAGAAGTGGCAGAAACCATACTCCCTTTTATGGCAGATAAAGCAATATATCGAGATAAAAATATTCTGCTTAGAATGGCAGAACCAGAAAGAGTTATTACCTTCAGAGTTTGTTGGGTAGATGATCAAGGTAAAATACAAGTAAACAGAGGATATAGAGTTCAAATGAATTCAGCAATTGGTCCTTATAAAGGAGGGATTCGTTTTCACCCTTCTGTTAACCTTAGTATTCTTAAGTTTTTAGCATTCGAGCAAACTTTTAAAAATGCCTTGACTACACTTCCGATGGGAGGAGCCAAAGGAGGTTCAGACTTTAACCCCAAAGGAAAATCAGACGGTGAGATTATGCGTTTTTGTCATTCTTATATGGGAGAGTTATATAAATACATAGGTCCTAATACCGATGTCCCGGCCGGAGATATCGGAGTAGGTGCTAGAGAAATCGGATATATGTTTGGGATGTATAAAAAACTTACAGGTGAATTTACCGGAGTAATTACCGGAAAAGGAATGTCTTGGGGAGGCTCGCTTATGCGTCCGCAAGCTACCGGATTTGGAGCAGTTTATTTTCTTCAAGCCATGCTTGCTACCAAAGGATTAGAAATCAAAGGAAAAACCATAGCGGTTTCAGGTTTCGGAAACGTGGCTTGGGGAGCTGTAACCAAAGCCACTGAGCTCGGAGCAAAAGTAGTTACGCTTTCTGGTCCTGACGGACATATTTATGACCCTGATGGGGTATCAGGCGAAAAAATAGACTATATGCTCGAGCTTCGTGCTTCTAATAATGATGTGGTTGAACCCTATGCTAAAAAATTCGATGTTCAGTTTTTCCCCGGAGAATCGCCTTGGATGCAAAAAGTAGATATTGCTCTTCCTTGTGCTACCCAAAACGAATTGCCGTTAGAGGGGGCTCAAAAATTAGTTGAAAACGGAGTGATTTGTGTGGTAGAAGGAGCTAATATGCCCACTACACACGCAGCCTTAGAGCACTTTCAAAAAAATCGAGTTATGTTTTCTCCCGGTAAGGCTTCTAATGCCGGAGGAGTAGCTACTTCAGGACTCGAAATGTCTCAAAACTCTCTTCGCATCGAATGGACAGCCGAAGAAGTTGACCGAATCTTAAAACAAATTATGACAGACATCCATGCCTCTTGTGTAAAATACGGGATGCAAGAAGACGGTTATGTTGATTATGTAAAAGGAGCAAATATTGCAGGATTCGTAAAAGTAGCTGATGCAATGCTGGCTCAAGGTGTAGTATAAAGTTTTTATAACAATAAATCAAAAATGCCGCTTTAATTTAAAGCGGCATTATTTGTTTTGTATCTCTATCCTATCTCAATTCGTATCTGAATATATTTCTGATATAATCTCAAGCTCTGTTCTAAAGGCAAGCATTTTGTCTCCAAAAAGCTGTAATCCCTCAGTTCTTAATCGATCTGCATCTTCTTTATAATACCTATCTAATAATTCTCTGTGGTGAGCAAAATACTGTACAGAATAGGTTATTCCGCCCATTTCTTCTTCAACCAATACTTTGAGTAGTTTTGCTTTAAAAAACTTTCCGGTAGCCAAGACATCGTTAATGTGCTTTTTTTGCATCCAATCCAACCATTGCTGGTGAACGCTCTCATCTATATTTATGGTTACATTATATATAATCATTTTTAAAGAAGGTTGAAGTGAATATATTTTCTAATAAATTAAAACTCAGCATGGCCTGGAGTGCGAGGAAACGGAATTACATCTCTGATGTTAGTCATTCCGGTTACAAACAATACTAGCCTTTCGAATCCTAAACCAAAACCACTGTGAACAGCTGTTCCGAAACGTCGGGTATCAAGGTACCACCACATTTCTTCTGCTGGAATTCCCATTTCGTTCATTTTTTCGACAAGCACATCATAACGCTCTTCTCTTTGCGAACCTCCAACAATCTCTCCGATTCCCGGAAAAAGAATATCCATAGCTCTAACGGTTTTTTTATCTTCGTTCAAACGCATATAAAAAGCTTTAATATCAGCCGGATAATCAAACAAAATTACCGGAGACTTGAAATGTTTCTCGACCAAATATCTTTCGTGTTCACTTTGCAAGTCAACTCCCCACCCTTCAATGGGATACTGGAACTTCTTGTTCTTATTGGGTTTCGAATTCAGCAATATATCTACAGCTTCTGTATAGGAAACTCTTTTGAAAGTATTATCTAAAACAAAATTAAGTTTTTCGATAAGAGGCATATCGCTTCTTTGGTTTTGTGGCTTTTGTTTTTCTTCGACAAGCAAACGCTGCTCTAAGAATTTTAAATCAGTCGGACATTTCTCAAGCACATACTTCACTACATACTTAATAAAATCTTCAGCCAAATCCATATTAGCGTCTAAATCATTAAAAGCAACCTCAGGTTCGATCATCCAAAACTCAGCTAAATGCCTAGAAGTATTTGAGTTTTCTGCACGAAAAGTAGGCCCAAAAGTATAGACCTTACCGAGTGCCATCGCATAGGTTTCAGCCTCTAACTGCCCCGATACGGTAAGATTAGTTTCTTTACCAAAAAAGTCTTCATTATAATCTATTTTTCCTTCTTGAGTTCTTGGAATGTTATCCAAATCCAAAGAAGTCACTTGAAACATCTCTCCTGCTCCTTCGGCATCAGAACCGGTAATAACCGGAGTATTCACATAGAAAAATCCGTTTTCCTGAAAATATTGATGAACGGCAAATGACAACACCGACCGCACACGCATAATAGCACCAAAAGTATTGGTTCTGATTCTCAAATGTGCATTTTCTCTTAAAAGCTCCAAACTTGGGCGGTTTTTAAGTTGTATAGGGTATTTATCTACATCACAATCTCCTAAAACCTCCAGTTGAGTAACTTGAATCTCGTATTTCTGCCCCGCTCCTTGGCTCTCTACTAAGGTTCCTTTTACAGCAATAGCCGCTCCTGCACTAACTCTTTTGAGCAATTCTTCCGGGAAATTCTCAAAATCAACCACGCATTGAATAGTCTCAAGAGTCGAACCATCATTTAAGGCTATAAAACGGTTGCTACGAAAAGAACGAACCCAGCCCTTAGCCGTAACTTCATTTAGTAGTTTTACTCCTGTCAATAGCTCTTTTATAATATCGTGTTTCATCTCTAATGTATTTCTATAGTTAAGTCAGTTTTTAAGGTTGCAAATATAAGGCTATTCTCTAATATAGAGAAAAGGATTTTCGGCTTCTTTAAGATTATCAAAACTTTTCTGATTATTTCTGATTTGTTAATTCTCACGAAAAATATTCAATAATCCAAGTTGTTTTTTATACCTTAGTGCTTCATTAAAAAATATCATAGCTTTTTTTGGCTTATCTACTGTTGACAGCAACTTGGTGGAGCTACAAATAGTTAAATAATAAAGCAATAGGCTTGTGTTGTGAGATTCTTAATTTTACCTTTAAAAATAAAACATAAAAATCAATAGTGTTATAGAAAACTCATATAGAATCTACGGTTGATATGAGTATATCCTCAGTAGATTTGTAACAGAAAAACCTTAAATCTTAATAAGAAATGGAACAGAACAAAAAGAAACTTACCAGACAAACAGGAGCTCCGGTTCCTGATAACCAAAACGTACAAACAGCCGGTGCTAGAGGCCCCATGCTGATGCAGGATTTTTGGTTTCTAGAAAAGATGGCTAATTTCGATAGAGAAGTAATTCCGGAGCGAAGAATGCACGCCAAAGGTTCGGGTGCTTTCGGGACTTTTACCGTTACACACGACATCACGCCCTATACCAAAGCTGATATTTTTAGCAAGGTGGGTAAAAAAACAGAAATGTTTGCTCGATTCTCTACCGTTGCCGGAGAAAGAGGAGCTGCTGATGCAGAAAGAGATATCAGAGGTTTTGCTCTAAAATTCTATACCGATCAAGGTATTTGGGATTTGGTAGGTAATAATACTCCTGTATTCTTTTTTCGCGATCCGATGAAGTTTCCTGATTTGAATCACGCCGTTAAGCGTGACCCAAAAACCAACTTAAGAAATGCTAACAATAATTGGGATTTTTGGACTTTATTGCCAGAGGCCTTGCACCAAGTGACTATAGTTATGAGTGATCGCGGAATACCAAAAGGGTATCGTCACATGCACGGATTCGGTAGTCATACGTATAGTTTTATCAACAAAGATAACATAAGACATTGGGTGAAATTTCATTTCAGAACCCAGCAAGGAATCGAAAACCTTTCAGATGAAGAAACTGCAAGGATTGTAGGAGTAGATAGAGAGTCTTCACAAAGAGACCTTTTTGATGCTATCGAAAGAAATGATTTTCCGAAATGGAAAATGTTTGTTCAAATCATGAGCGAAGAGCAAGCAAAAACCTATCGCTTTCATCCGTTTGATTTGACAAAAGTATGGTCTAAAAAAGATTTTCCGTTGATTCCTGTGGGAGAATTCGAATTGAACAAAAATCCTGAAAACTATTTTCAAGACGTAGAACAAGCGGCTTTCAACCCTACCAATATTGTTCCGGGAATTGGTTTTTCGCCAGATAAAATGTTGCAAGGAAGGTTGTTTTCGTATGGAGATGCTCAACGGTATAGATTGGGTGTAAACCATTTTCAGATTCCGGTAAACAAACCGAGATGTCCTTATCATGCGTTTCACCGAGATGGAGCTATGCGTGTAGACGGAAACTACGGAAGTACCCTACATTATGAACCAAACAGCTACGGAGAATGGCAAGAACAGCCTGAAAGCCAAGAACCTCCTTTGGAATTACAAGGGGCAGCTTATGCTCATAATTTCAGAGATGACGACCAGGATTATTATACGCAGCCGGGAGATTTGTTCAGAATTATCAAAGCTGACGGAAAAGCAGATGCTTTATTTAAAAATACGGCAACTCAAATAAGTGGAGCAGAAAAATTTATTCAGGTTCGCCATATCATCAACTGTTACAAAGCAGACCCTGAATACGGAGAAGGCGTAGCAAAAGCATTAGGCTTAACTTTAGAAGAAGTGAACGGTTTTGATATGACGCCTTATAATAAATGGGCTCCTAAACCAACCCATCAATAAAGCTAAGATTTCCTCTTTTGCTAAAACAACGAGATGATTTAAAAGCAAAAACCTCAACCTTAAAAAAGTTGAGGTTTTTTTATACGTTAAAAAACGTAGTTAATTTACTTCTTTAATCAGATACAAATAAACAGCAAAGTGGTCGCTATACCCTACTTCGTTATTAGCGTTTCTGAGCGGATATCCTTTATACTGTCCTGTTTGTTGTACTAAATATGGGCGGTTATGGATTCCGGCTTTCCAATACTTATAAGTCGAATAGTCATTATCGTTAGAATCTAAATAAGTACCGGTAATAATTATCTGGTCAAACAAATCCCAAGCATCACGATAAGCTAAAGTTCCCAACCCTCTTCTGGACATTTCTTCAAACGGATTAAACATACTTTGTGGTTTGGTGTTTTCTTTTCTGCGTTCTGCTCCTAAAGCTCTTTTTATGCTTCTGTTGTATGGGCCGTCGTTAAAATCTCCCATTGTCATTATTTTAGCATTTGGGTTAATTTTTTGTAACGAGTCAATTATCTTTTTGTTTAAAGCTCCGGCTGCTTCACGATAAGGGCTACTACGTTTTTCGCCACCAGAGCGTGAAGGCCAGTGATTTACGATAAAGTGCATTTCTTCTCCGTCAAGAAAACCGCTTACTAAGAGCTGATCACGCGTATAAACTCTTCTACCGCTTCCGTCAATATTACGAATAATTAAAGGAATAGCCGAAGTGCTGCTTACAATAAAATCTTTTTTGTTATAAAGCAAAGCCACATCAATACCTCTTCGGTCGGGAGAGTCATAATGTACAATTCCATAATTTTTGTTTGCCAAATTAGGATGCTTTATTAAATCTTCGAGTACTCCCCTATTTTCTACCTCAGAAACCCCAATAATTGTGGGTGAATTAACTTGTTGCTCATTAGTTCCGATTTCTGCAATTACCCTACTGAGATTAGTGAGCTTTTGTCGATATTTTTGGTGCGTCCAAGAGTTTCTTCCTTTAGGAGTATACTCTTGGTCATAAATTTCATGATTTCTGATGGTATCAAACAAGTTTTCCAGATTATAAAACGCAATGGTATGTACCTTGTAATGTTTCTGCTGACCTGTAGCATAAGTGACTGACAGTAAGGTTACAATAATTGAAATAAATGATTTAATCTTCATAGTTGTAGTTTAATATTGTGTAAAGTTATTGTATAAATCATCTGCAAAAGTAAATAATATTCTGAAATAACGTACATTTGCCACGATTAAGAAATTGTTTCTTATTTCAAAAGCTTTACTATTTAATAATTTTTTTTACTTATTTTATGAGAAGACTCGTGTTAAGCATCTTGTTTATGATGCAGGCTGTTTTGGTTTTCGCACAACAAACCGGCACAATTACCGGCCGGGTTATTGATGCAAAGAATCAAAATTCACTCCACAATGTGGTAGTATCTGTTCAAAACACCAATTTCACCAAACTAACTAATATAGATGGGGTGTTTTTGTTTGAAGAAGTACCCGCTGGAGAGTACTTAGTACAAATCCGCACTAACGGATTTACCACTCAACTCATTCCGGTTGAGCTTTCAGAAGGACAACTTTTAGATTTATCGCTAATAGTTCTAGAAGAAGATATGACTGTTGAGCAACAAATGAGCTTGATTACCCTTACAGAAAATGATTTAGGAGATGACAACTCAGGCTCCGAAACAACATCCGGATTACTGCAAGCTTCCAGAGACGTATTTGAGCAAGCTGCAGCTTTCAATTGGGGACAAGCCAGATTTCGAATGAGAGGGTTGGATAACGAATACGGAAGTGTGATGATCAATGGTATTCATATGAACAAACTTTATGACGGCAGACCACAATGGAGCAACTGGGGAGGGCTTAACGATGCTACTCGTAATCAAGAGTTTACTTCTGGTTCTAAACCATCTGACCATACCTTCGGAGGGGCTTTGGGAGTACAACACATCAACACTAGAGCTTCGCACCACAGAACAGGCTCAAGAGTTTCGGTATTAGGTACCAATACTAATTACAACTGGAGAGTAATGGGAACTCATGCTTCAGGAATGGATAGAAATGGTTGGGCATATACAGTTTCGGCTTCTTATAGAATGGCTAACGAAGGTCACTTTGAAGGAACAGATTATGATGCAAAATCAGCATTCTTGGCGATTGAAAAAAGGTTTAATAACCAACATAGTCTTAACTTCACTTCTATGTATGCTTATAACAGCAGAGGGAAAAACTCACCCAATACAGAAGAAGTAAATGATATAGCCGGAGTGCGTTATAACTCTTATTGGGGATACCACGACGGAAAAAAACGTAACTCACGTGATAAGGATGTAGAAGAACCTATACTAATGTTAAGTCACTTCTGGACTCTAAGCGATAATACGCGTTTGAACACTAATGTTGCGTATCAATTCGGAAAAATAGGTAATTCTCGTTTGGACTTCTTTAAAGCAGATAATCTTGACCCTACTTATTATAGAAACCTTCCGAGTTATTTTACTACAGCTTTTGATGATGGACAATGGATTGGCGACACCAATGGACAAGCAGACTTAGCGAAAAACGCTAAATTTCTCAACAACAGACAGCTTAATTGGGATGCTATGTATTATGCTAACACCAATCCTATGCTGGACGAAAACGGAAATGAAATAGGTAGAGAAGCCGGACGAAGTGTTTATGTACTATACGAAGATCGAACAGACGATAAATTGTTTACAGCAAGCTCTATACTAAACTCAAGACTTTCTGATAATATCACTCTGAATGCAGGAGTAAACTACCGCAAACTAAGATCAGAAAATTTTCAAAATTTGTTAGACCTTTTAGGCGGAAGTCATTTTATGGATTATGACCCGTTCTTTATGCAATATCCTAACAACGAGAGACAACCCGATTTGAGAAACCCGGATAGATCTGTGGGAGTTGGTGATCGTTACGGTTATAATTATGCTTTGCACGCTGACGTGATTGATGTGTTTACTCAATTCAAGTTTACCTATGATAAATTTGATTTCTATCTCGGACAAAACTATACACATTCTCGCTACCAAAGAGAAGGATTATATCAAAACGGTATTTATCCTGAAACTTCATACGGAAAAGGTCAAAAAATTATTTTTGAAAACTTCGGGTTTAAAGGAGGGTTAACCTACAAGATTACAGGACGCCACTTGCTTGATTTTAATGCGTTGCATATGACCAAAGCACCTACGCTAAGAAATACATTTCCAAATGCACGTTTGAATAACGTAATGACAAGAGGGCTTTCAAACGAAACAGTATCAAGTGTAGACGCAAGCTATATCATCAGAACTCCCAAATTTAAAAGCCGCCTTACAGGATACTATTCTAAAATTCAGGATGTAACCGAAATCGGGTTTTTCTTCACCGAAGGACTAGGAGTAATCGGTTCAGGAACTGACGGAAACCAGTTTGTTGCCGAAATTCTTACCGGACTTGACAAGCAAAATATGGGTATTGAGCTTGGAGCTGAATACCAAATTTCACAAACGGTAAAAGCTACTTTTGCAGGTTCTATTGGGCAGTATATCTATACGAATAACCCGAATGTATCTCTTAATATCGACAACCTAAAAGGTATTTATGATTTAGGTGAAGCAAAAATGAAAAACTACAGACAAGCCGGAATGCCACAAACGGCAGCTTCTCTTGGCTTGGAATACAGAAGCCCTAAGTTTTGGTGGATTGGAGCTAACATAAACTATCTAGATAACAATTATCTTGATGTTTCAGCATTGATGCGAACAGATAACTTCTTCCAAGACCCTAATAATTCTTCAGGGTTATCTTACGCTGATTTTGTTGATCATACAGGAGAAGTTGTTAATGTTCGAGAAACAGGTAGAGGATATCTCAAACAAGAAAAGTTTGAATCTATATTTTTATTAAATTTGATAGGTGGTAAATCATGGAGAGTAAACAACAAAACCATCGGTTTCTTTGCCAACATTAATAACGTATTGGATATAGAATACAAAACAGGAGGTTTCGAACAAGGGCGTAACGCCAACTTTATGGAAGTCTATGAAGATCACCAAGGACCTAACCGTTCTTTCGGGCCTAAATACTTCTACGGTTTCGGACGTACGTATATGCTAAATCTTTATATGAACTTTTAATTCTCTAAAAGAAAAAATATCATGACAACAAACATTTTAAAATATACACTTCTGACAGCAATAGCACTAGTATTCTTTGCTTCATGTGTAAGCGAAGATGATTTCGAACTTCCATTGTATAAGCAAGTGATTTTTAGCGAAGGTTTCGAAAGCGCCCCTCATGGTAGCGGAACAAACGAAATACCAGTAGCTTTAGAAGGATGGGTGAATGCTAATTTGGGCACAGGAGAAAGATTGTGGAGTGTGAAGCAATTTAGCAATAATAAATTCGCAGAATTTTCTTCGTTCTATTCTACATCTTCTCAAACAGATGTAGCTTGGCTAATCACCCCAGAGATTGCATTAGAAAACCTTTCTTGCTCGCTTTCGTTTAACGTGCAAGCCAGATTTCACAACCATGACAACTTAGCCGTGTTTATTTCGCAAGACTATGACGGAACCATCGAAGGAATCACCACAGCAAATTGGCAAGAATTGAACGCTTATATTCCAGGTTCGTCTGACGGTAACGCATTCGTCCCAAGTGGAGAAATTGACCTGAGTGACTATATAGACACAACGATTAGAATCGGTTATAGATATATAGGCAACAAACAAGCAAATCAAACTACGACTTTTCAGTTAGACAATGTTACAATATTTGAAAACTAAAATTATGAAAACTAAATTTTTAAAAAATATATTTTATTCCGTACTATTTGCAGGTTTACTTGCAGGTTGCGCGAATGACGACGATTATAACACACCTAACCATAGTTGCGAAGACCAAACATTAGGGTTAACAGCCAACATTAGTGGTGGAGATCTTTATGCTATGGCGAATGCCAACTTGCAACAATTTAATACTGAAGGAGAAGATTATATCGAAGGATATATCACTTCAAGCGACCGAGGCGGAAACTTTTTTAAAATACTTTCGGTAGAAACAGCAGATGGAAGAGGGTTAAGTATCGCTGTTGATGTTTCAAACACCTACACCAAAGGTTATGATGTAGGAAGAAAGATATTTATAAAGTTGAATGGTATACACTTTCATATCAATCACGGTTCGCTTGCTTTAGGAGAGTTTTTTGTAAACAATTCAGGGTTTGAATCAGCCGGTAGAATACCTGAAAATCAAGTAGGGAATTATATATTCCTTTCGTGTAATTACGTTAGTGAAGCTTCACTAACGCATGAAATATCAATTACAGAGGCAAAAAATAATAATTATATCAACAGACTTATTAAACTCAACCAAGTTGAATTTACTCAAACTGGAGTGCCTTTTTTTGATGAAAATAATCAGATCGGAGGAGCTACAAACCGTATAATCAGAGATGCCGAAAATAACACTGTAATTTTCAGAACAGGAAGCTTTGCCACTTATGCAGGAAATATTATTCCTAATAAAAGTGGTTCGATAACTGGAGTAATGACTAAATTTAATTTAGATTTCCAATTCGTTTCACGTGATGAAGCTGATATTGTTTTAGAACAAGCTCCTTTAGGAAGTAACGAAGAAGAACCGGAGGAGCCAGAAGAACCAGGAGAACCAGAAGAACCAGGAGAAAACGGAACTTCTTTAGGCGGAACAGACATTCAATATTTAAGTGCTTTTACAGAAGATTTTGAAAGCTATGAGGCAGGAGTAGTAAATTACAACCCAGGTTCGTCTACTACCTTTCCTAAATATATTAACGATATATTAGCGGGTCCTCGTTATTGGTCAATCACTTCTTTCGGAGGGAACAATTACATTCAGATGAGTGCTCATAATACAAACTCACAATGTAAAGCTTACTTTATTGTTCCGGCTAATTTGACAAACGCAACACTGTCTTTTAAAACAAAAGACGGATACTACACTGGGGATGCCCTAAAAGTATATTATACAACTGATTATGCTGCTCATTCTGATTTAACTGATGCAACGTTGATTGATATTACTTCTAATTTTGCAATATCTACAGGTTCTACAGATGGATATGCAAATAACTTTACCAATAGTGGTTCTCATACGATAAATGCCGAAGCAAACGGATTTATAGTTTTTGAATATTCAGGAACACACCCTTCAGGCGTGACTACTACTTATCAAATTGATGATATAGTTGTTGAATAACCTATTTTTAAGGATATGATATAAAAAGGTTCGGAAAGCTTCCGAACCTTTTTTATTTTCTATTTTTGCAACTATGAAACATTATGATATTCTTATTGTCGGTGGCGGAGCAGCGGGTTTTTTTTCGGCTATAAATATAGCTGAGAAAAATCCGAAACTAAAAATTGCTATTCTCGAAAGAGGCAAAGAAACCCTTACGAAAGTCCGCATTTCTGGAGGTGGAAGATGTAATGTAACACACGCTTGTTTTGAGATGACCGAACTGGTAAAGTTCTATCCAAGAGGCGAAAAAGAGCTTCGTGGTCCTTTTAGTGTTTTTTCGGCAAAAGATACTGTGGCTTGGTTTGAAAAACACAACGTAAAGCTCAAAGCCGAAAGTGACAATCGTATGTTTCCTACCACAGATTCTTCGCAGACGATTATCGACTGTTTTGTAGAGAATGCTAATAAACTGAAAATTGATGTGCTGACCTCTCAAAGTGTTCAGACAGTTTTTAAATCGGATGACCATTGGAAAACCGAAACCCAAAACGAAAAATATACTAGTGATAATTTAATTTTCACCACAGGAAGTAATCCGAAAATATGGGAATTATTAGAAGAATTAGGACATAAAATAATAAATCCGGTTCCTTCCCTATTTACTTTTAATATCAAAGATACCCGTATTAAAGATTTAATGGGGCTCTCTACTCCTGCTTCGATTAAAGTCAACCAGTCTAAATTGCAAGAAAACGGCCCGTTACTTATCACCCATTGGGGGCTTAGTGGTCCTGCTATTCTCAAGCTTTCGGCTTGGGGAGCAAGAGAGCTTTTTGAAAACAATTATCAGTTTTCTATTTCAGTCAATTGGCTGGACTATATTTCTTTTGATCAATGTGTCGAAGAATTAAAAAAAGTAAAATCTTTAGATTCCAAAAAACTTATCCGAAATCGAAAGGCTTTTGATATCCCAACACGACTTTGGGAAAACCTGGTGAATGCTTCAGAAATTCCAGATGATTTGAAATGGGCTGATTTAAGTAAAAAACAGCTTAATCAACTAGCCAACCAACTCACCCATTGTCAATTTCAAGTAAACGGCAAAAGCACTTTTAAAGAAGAGTTTGTCACTGCTGGCGGCATAGACCTTAAAGAAATCAACTTCAAAACAATGGAGAGCAAATTGCACAAACAACTTTATTTTGCTGGCGAAATTCTCAATATTGATGCAATTACCGGAGGGTTCAATTTTCAGAATGCATGGAGCGGAGGATATATTATAGCACAAAACATAAAAAAATCCTGACATTACTGACAGGATTTTATAAATCTTTAAAAAATAGTCTGATTAAATATCATCAAAATTTACATCGGTAAAACTGCTTGAAGGATTGCCATGCTCTGCGATTTCGCTTTCTCTTTTATAATCTTTTTGATGTCTTTCAGAGATAACTTCTTCGCCTTTGTGTTCCAACACATAATCCGTCATTTCGTTTAAAATTTCTTTAAATTCTGCAAAGTCTTCTTTATAAAGATAGATTTTGTGTTTTTTGAAATGAAACGATCCGTCTTCTTCGGTAAACTTTTTACTCTCAGTAATCGTGATATAATAATCGTCAGATTTTGTGGCTCTTACATCGAAGAAATAAGTTCTTCTTCCTGCTCTCTGTACTTTAGAAAAAATCTCATCTTTTTCTAAAAAATCTTTTCCGCTCATAATTCTTGTTGTTTTTTATAAATCAATGTCCAAAAGTCTAAAAAAAAATAGTATTAAACAATACTTTTATTATAATTCTTTTTCAGAAAGTTGCTTTTCATATAGCTCTTTATAATATCCGTTTAAGCTTAAAAGCTCATTATGAGTTCCTTTCTCGATGATTTCGCCCTGATCGAGTACAATAATTTTATCTGCATTTCTAGCTGCTGAGATGCGGTGGGTGACTATCAAAGTCGTTTTGTTTTGGGTCGCTTTTCCTAAATTTCTCAAAATTGCTTCTTCAGTTTCGGTATCTACAGCTGAGAGCGAATCATCAAGCAATAGCACAGGAGCTTCTTTAATGAGTGCTCTTGCAATAGAAACCCGCTGTTTTTGTCCCCCAGACAAAGTGATTCCCCTCTCTCCTAATACCGTATCATAGCCCAACTTAAAGCTTTCTATATTATGATGCACTACGGCTTGTTTGGTGACTTCAATTATTTCTTGGTCGCTCGCATCTTCTTTTCCGAATCGGATGTTGTTTTTGATGGTATCCGAAAACAAAAAAGCATCCTGAGGTACAACTGCAACCGCATTGCGCAAGCTATCCAGATTGATTTTATCTATGGATTTACCATCAATGAGAATTTTGCCTTGCTTAATATCATAAAGCCGAGAGATGAGTGACAAAATAGTTGATTTCCCACTTCCGGTTTTACCTAAAATGGCAAGCGTCTCTCCTTCTTCGACCTTAAAACTCACGCCTCTGAGGGCTTGAATATTAGTATCTTCATAAGTGAACCAAACATTTTTAAACTCGATTTCACCGCTAATTTCTGTTGGTTCTTGGGTTTTGTTTTGGATATCAGGCACTTCTTTTAGAAATTCGTTAATCCGCTTTTGCGAAGCTTCTGCTTCTTGCACCATAGACGAAATCCAACCCAATGAAGCTACCGGCCAAGTAAGCATATTTACATACAATATAAACTCAGCTATGGTTCCGATATGCGTAATACTTCCGTTAATATACATCATCCCTCCTACAAAAATCACAATAAGATTACTTGTTCCGATCAGGAAAATCATCAGGGGTCCGAAAAGAGAGTTCAAAAACGAAAGCTTTAAATTCTTCTTTTTACTATCTGTTGACAGCACTTGAAAATCACTTTGAATGTTCTTTTCGATATGATGCGATTTGATAATCCGGATACCCGAAAACATCTCCTGACTAAAGCTTGCCAGTGTAGAAAGGTTCTGTTGATAGATAGTACTTTTTAGGTTAATGGCATTGCTGAGCTTAAAAATACTATAAGATAACAAGGGGAGCGGAAGCAAAGTATAGAGAGTAAGCTTAGGCGAAATCAAATACATCTGAGTGATGACCACAATAAACATAAAGGTAGTATTAATGCCGTACATCAAAGCCGGCCCGGTGTACATACGCACTTTTGATACGTCTTCGCTAATCCTGTTCATCAAATCTCCGGTACGGTTGCGTTTATAAAAACTCTGTGAGAGGCTTTCGTAATGACGAAAGATTTCGTTTTTTAAATCATATTCTACATGACGTGACATAACTATTAGGGTTTGTCTGGTCAGAAAAAGAAAAAAACCAGAAACTACAGCAGCTGCTACAATCCATAAAAAGTTTTCTAGAAAAACGCTGTTAATTTCCTTGCCGGTATAGTCTCCGTTTTGAAAATCTTCTGCTATACTAATTGATTTTCCGACCAGTTTTGGCGTATATAAAGCAAGAATTCGGGTTATGATTGCAAATACGATTCCTAATATAAAATGATACTTATATCTCAGGAAGTATTTATTAAGGTATTTTAGCTCTTTCATTTATTCTTAAAAAAAGATAATCTTAGATGTTCTGATAGACAAAAAATAGGTATTAGTTAGCTTTTAATGACTTAAATTTATAAATTCATAATTAAATAAAAAAACTTTGTTATATTTTAATATAAAGATAAATTTGTAGTCAAATAAACACTAGAATCTAATGACAATTACTACCAATCTTAAAGAACTGCAGAAAGCAGATCCTGTGTTCGGACAAGTATCGTTTAACGACCACGAACAAATTGTGTTTTGCCACGACAAAGATACAGGATTAAAAGCAATTATAGGAATTCATAATACTGTTTTAGGACCGGCTTTGGGAGGAACTCGTATGTGGAATTATAACAACGAATGGGAAGCCCTAAACGATGTCCTTCGTCTATCAAGAGGAATGACCTATAAATCAGCAATTTCGGGTCTTAACTTAGGCGGAGGAAAAGCCGTAATCATCGGAAATGCTAAAACCGATAAAACTCCAGAAATGATAAAAAAATTCGGAGAATTTGTCCATTCGTTAAGCGGAAGATACATCACTGCTGAAGATGTCGGAACCACTACACCTGACATGGATTTAATTAGAGATATCACCCCTCATGTTACCGGAATTTCTGAAAGCCGAGGCGGCTCAGGAAACCCTTCGCCTGTAACCGGATTTGGCGTATATATGGGGCTTAAAGCAGCCGCTAAATTCCAATTCGGAACTGATAACCTCGAAGGTAAAAAAATAATGGTTCAGGGTATTGGGCATGTAGGCGAGACCTTAGTAAGTTATTTAACCAAAGAAGGAACTGTCGTTCAGATTGCCGATATTAACGAAGAAAGGTTGCAAGAAGTAGCAGCAAAATATGGAGCGGCTATTTATAGAGGCAATGATTTATATGCCGAAGAGGTTGATATTTATGCGCCTTGTGCACTCGGTGCAACCATTAATGATGATACCATAAATAGAATTAAAGCAAAAGTAATTGCAGGAGCTGCCAATAACCAACTTGCAGACGAAAACATCCACGGACAAATTTTAAAAGACAGAGGCATCGTATATGCTCCAGACTTTTTGATTAACGCTGGGGGAATCATCAATGTTTATGGAGAAATAGCAGGTTACGGAAAAGAAGAAGCGCTAAAAAGAACCGAAAACATCTTTAACACAACCTTAGAAACACTAAACTTTGCTAAGGATAAAAACATAACTTCCTATCAAGCCGCTTTTTCTGTTGCTCAACAACGCATTGATGCAAAAAAAGCAGAACAAAAATAATTTCTTAAAGAATATTATTACTATTTTTGCAAAGCGAGAGGAAATATTCTTTCGCTTTGTAATTTTTACTAAAACCAAGTTCTTTCAAAAGTGTTATTAAACAGAAGACATATCCGAGTTAAAGCAATGCAGTCGATTTATGCAATGCGCCAAAGCAGTTCTGATGCGTTAGAAAAAGAAGAGCGATTTCTTTTTATGAGTATCGAGAATATTAGAAATTTATATCTTACGATTCTATCTGCATTAGTAGAAATTCAAAACTACGAACAAGATTTTATCCAAAAGTCAAAAAGAAAGCATTTAGCTACTCCAGAAGAGTTAAAGCCAAATATGAAGTTTGTGCAAAATAGAGTTCTCACCATGCTTTCAGAAAGTAATTCGCTCTCTATTGCCCTCGAAGATAAAAAGATCAATAACTGGGAGCTCAATGACGATTATATAATCCTTTTGGCTAATGATATAAAAGCGAGTGAAATATATACTAATTATATGGCTGGGCCAGAAAACTCGTTCAAAGAAGACAAAAGCTTTATCATAGACTTGTTTACGCAGATTATTGCACCTAATCAAAAGTTATACGACTATTTAGAAGACTATAAACTGACTTGGGTAGATGATATTCCGTTAGTAAACACAGCAATTCTTAAACAACTCAAACAGTTAAAAGAATCTGACGAATTTATTGTTTCAAGACTGTATAAAGACGAAGACGACAAAGAGTTTGCCCGACAAATTTTCAGAAAAACAATGCTCAATGCAGAGGTGTTACAAAAAGAATTCATCGACAAAACGCCTAACTGGGATACAGACCGTATTGCAGAAGTAGATATAATTATTCTAAAAATGGCAATATGTGAATTTTTAAAATTTCCGTCGATTCCGTTTAAAGTAACAATTAACGAATATTTAGAAATTATAAAAGAATATTCTACCCCGAAAAGCAGTATTTTTATCAACGGAGTTTTAGACAATTTAGTAAAGCAATATACAAGCGAAAATAAAAATCTAAAAGCCGGAAGAGGTTTATTATAAATCACACTAAAATAATAATATCATGATCAAAAAAACAATTGTAATTATGGCACTTGCATTAACTTTTGCAAGCTGTAATCAACAAAGTGCCGCCGACAAATTAAACGAAGAGAACTTAGAACAAGTAATCGCCAATCAAGGAACCCCTAAAGCAGTCATTGATAATCGCCAACACGACTTCGGAGAATTAAACCTCAGAGACAAAGTAGAACACACTTTTATTGTTAAAAATGAAGGAACAGCTGATTTGGTTATTCTAGACGCAAAGCCTTCTTGTGGGTGTACAGTATTAGATAATTATACAAAAACTCCCATAAAACCAGGAGATACAGGAATCATTCCGGTTGAGTTTAGCGCTACTAGTGCAGGGGTACAACGCAAAACTGTAACATTATCGACCAATACAGAACAAGGGAACGAAGTGTTGACAATTATAGCAAACGTAAAATCTTAAAAACCTAATTATAATGGACGGAATGATGGCTTTTATGCCCTACTTATTAATCTTTGCAGTATTTTATTTTTTAATTATAAGACCTCAGCAAAATAGAGCCAAGAAAGAACGAGCCTTCGAAAAAGCTCTTTCTGTAGGCGACAGAATCATTACAAAGAGTGGAATCCACGGAAAAGTTGCCGAGCTTTCTGAAGATAGCGTAGTTATCGAAACAATGGCAGGAAAACTTAAAATGGAACGTAGTGCCATCTCAATGGAAATGTCAACGAAATTAAATGCTAAAAAATAATTTAATGTTTCCTTAAAAAAAGCACCTCACAGATGAATTTCTGTGAGGTGCTTTTTTTATCGATGAGATTCTATTTATCGTTGTTCCAACAGCTGTACTTCAAAAATAATATTAGCATTTGGCGGGATAAGTCCTCCTGCCCCTCTTTCGCCATAAGCCAAGTGCGAAGGAATGTACAGAATAGCTTTGTCCCCGAAGTTAAGTTGTTCTAAACCTTCTAAAAACCCTGGAATAAGACCTGTTTTATTGCTTAACTGATAGGCTATAGGCTGATAAGGTCTTTGCGGATTGTGCACTCCGAAGCTTTTTGCCACCTCTGCATTAGAAGTATCAAACAGAGTTCCGTCTTCTAAAAACCCGGCATACTCAACCAAAATGTTTTGATCTTGCGTAGGCTTGATATTACCACCCTTTTCGGTAATCGTATAGGTTAACCCTGATTTTGTCTGAACTGCGTTAGCTCGATTTGATTCAATGAATGCTCTTTTATCGGCTTTTGCCTTTTCGGCTTTACCTGCTTGTTCTGCTTTGGTTTCGGCTTCTTGTTTAAAATAATCAGTAAATACTTTTACTGCATCAAAGCTTTCTGCTTTTTTCCCTTTTCGAATGATGGTTATTTTTTCAATGACATCATTTTGAGCAATTTTATCCACTACGTTTTGTCCTTGAGTAACATAACCAAAAACTGTATGCTTTCCGTCTAACCAAGGCGTGTCTTTGTGCGTGATAAAAAACTGGCTGCCGTTAGTAGTAGGCCCTGAATTTGCCATCGAAAGTGTTCCGGCTTTGTGATGTTTTAGATCGGTAATTTCGTCAATAAACTTATATCCCGGCTCTCCTCTGCCTGTTCCTTCTGGGCAACCACCTTGAATCATAAAATCGGCAATTACTCGATGAAACTTCAAGCCGTCATAATAACGTTTGCCTCTTAGACTTTCTTTTACAAACGGATTATTCCCTTCGGCCAAAGAAATAAAGTTAGCCACCGTAATAGGAGTTTTTTCGTATTCTAACTCTACAGTAATTGTTCCTTTGTTAGTTTGAATGTCTGCATAAATCCCGTCTTCAGGACTTGGTTTTGAATCAGCACACGAAAATAATAGTGCCAATGCTCCAAACAATAAATTTGTCATTTTTTTCATTAGTTTTAGTTAATTCAATTTTAATTGTTCATCTTGTTTTTTAATATCTCTAATTGTAACCGTATAAATAATAGGAACATTCATTCCTATGCGTTGTTTATCACCTAAATATCCATAGGCCACATGCGAAGGAAATAAAAATTGTGCCTTCTCTCCTTTTTTCAAGCGTTTAAGTCCGTCACGGAGCCCAATAATTATTTCTTCTTTATCTACAAGATATTCTCGCGTTTTGAGTTCTCCTTTTCTGTAAATACTATCACCTGTTACACTAGTAATTTCCGAATCAAAATATACCCAATCACCTACTTCAGGCAAATAATCTTCTGTGTGTGATGGCTCTATAATCGTGTACCAATAGCCTTTTTGAGACAAAATATATTCTCTTTCTGCATTACTTTTCATAATCGAGTCAAAAATAGCTTCTTCGTCGGCTACAACCATTTTACTGATTTCGACGGACTTTTTCAAAAACGATCCCGAACCATGCGAAACAGGGTGTCTTGGCTCTTCTCTATCGGCACAACTCATAAGCAGGCTTGCCATAAAGAACATCAGTATTTTATTTATTTTTTTCATACCTTATCATTTAGCCGGGTTATCTTCTTTCAAAATTCTTAAAAACTCTTCGATACTTTCCTGAAGGGATTTTTCGCTTTTTCCTCCCGCAGCATTTTGGTGTCCGCCACCACTAAAATAATTTCGTGCAAACACATTTACATCAAAGTCTCCTTGCGAACGTAACGACATTTTTATAATTTTTTCGTGCGAATTTTCGATAAAGATAACAGAAAAAACAATACCTTTTATTGTCAGCGGATAATTTACTATCCCTTCGGTATCACCTTTTTCGAAGTTAAATTCGTCTAAATCAGCTTGCGAAAGTACGATATAAGCGGTTTGTAATTCCGGAAGCACCGCCATATTCTCTAAGGCTCGCCCTAAGAGTTTCAAACGATTGTATGAGTTACTGTCATACAGAAAGTTATGCACCCGGCTATTTTCGACCCCTTTATCAATCAGATTGGCTACAACTCGGTGTGTGGTGCTTGTGGTAGCAGGATATTTAAATGAGCCTGAGTCAGTTACGATCCCGGTATAAAGACAAGTTGCTATTTGCTGATCAATTAGGTTCTCATAACCTAAATGACTAATAAAATGATAAACCATCTCACAAGTAGAACCATATTGAGTGTCAGAAAACATAAAAGAAGCATAGTCATCGGGGCTTTGGTGATGGTCAATCATCAGAAACGGAACCGATAACTCCTTGAGCAGCTCTTCCATTTGGCCTCCTACTCGATGCAAAGCATTAAAGTCTAAAGTAAAAATTAGGGTAGCTTTTTTGAGAAGCTCAATGGCTTTTTCGTGTTCTTTTTCAAAAATTACAATTTGATCGCTTTGCGGCATCCAAGATAAAAACTCCGGGAATTCGTTAGGAGAAACAATCGTAACCTCATGGTTCAGGTTTTTTAAAACCCCGCTCAAGCCCAACGTAGAACCCAATGCGTCTCCGTCTGGATTTCTATGAGGGATAATTACAATATTTTGTTTTTTATCTAATAATGATTGGGCTATACTTAGGTCTGCTTTATTCATAGAAAGCAAATTTAATGTTTTTAGTTTAACTTTTAATAATTTACCCTATCATTTCTATAAAGTCATCTTCTGAGAGTATCGGAATCTTTAGCTGAGTTGTTTTTGCTAATTTGGCTGGTCCCATATTCTGGCCGGCAATTACAAAATGAGTTTTTGACGAAATAGAACTTCCGATTTTTCCTCCGTTGTCTTCAATAGCTTTTTTAAGTTCGTCTCTGGAAAACTTTTCAAACACGCCCGAAACCACAAGTGTTTTTCCTTCAAAAATAGTACTTATTTGTGTATTCTCTTTTTCGATTAGCTGCATTTGAAGACCATAATTTTTCAGACGCTCAACAAGGGCTTTGTTTTCTTGGTTTTCGAAAAAATCGACTACACTTTGAGCAATTCGTTCTCCTATTTCGTCAACTAACATCAAATCCAGTATAGTAGCATTTGCCAAAGCATCAATACTCTTATAATGTTGTGCTAATTTTTTGGCTACTGTTTCCCCTACAAAACGAATGCCCAACGCATACAACACTTTTTCAAACGGAACGGTTTTAGACTGCTCAATTCCGTTAATCAGGTTATCTGCCGACTTTTCTGCCATTCGCTCCAGCGGAAGAATTTGTTCTTTTTTTAACTGATATAAATCGGCGTAATTTTTAACAAGGTTTGCATGATACAAAAGAGCAACCGTCTCGCTGCCCAACCCTTCGATATCCATAGCTTTACGCGAAATATAATGCTGGATTCTCCCGATAATTTGCGGAGGACATTCATAATAGTTCAAGCAATAATGCTGAGCTTCGCCTTCTTTTCGCTCTAAAGGCGAATGACACTCCGGGCAACTTTCGATATATTGCACAGGCATGGCCTCGGGTTTTCGTTGGGTTAAATCAACCCCTACGATTTTAGGAATGATTTCGCCTCCTTTTTCTACAAAAACAATATCGTCAATCCTAACATCTAATTTTTCGATTTGATCAGCATTATGTAATGAAGCACGCTTAACGATAGTTCCAGCTAACTGCACCGGTTCGAGGTTTGCCACCGGAGTAATGGCTCCGGTTCTGCCTACTTGATAAGAGATAGAATTAAGTTGAGTAGAGGCCTGTTCTGCTTTAAATTTATAAGCCACAGCCCAACGAGGTGATTTTGCCGTATAACCCAACTCATCTTGATGATGCAAGTTATTTACTTTTACAACTACTCCGTCTGTTTCATAAGGCAAATGATGTCTTTGCAGATTCCAATAGTCAATAAAAGCCAAGACTTCATCTATATTTTTGGCCAAAATAGATTCTTGAGGCACTTTAAACCCTAATTCTCTTGCTTTTTGAAGACTTTCGAAATGGGTGTTCAGCTCTAAATCGCCCATCATATTATACACCAAACAATCCAGCGGACGCTTGGCAACTACTGAGCTATCTTGCAACTTCAAACTACCTGATGCAGTGTTTCGAGGGTTCGAATAAGGCGTTTCGCTATTTTCGATAAGTTCCTGATTCATTTTTTCGAATCCTTTCAAAGGAAGCACAATCTCACCTCTGACTTCAAACTTTTTAGGGAAATTATTTTTCAGCACCAGCGGAACCGACCGAATGGTTTTTACGTTATTAGTTATATTATCTCCTTGAAAACCATCCCCGCGAGTAACCGCACGTTTTATTTTTCCGTTTTCATAGGTTATGCTTACTGAAGCTCCGTCATATTTGAGCTCGCAGGTATATTCAAGTGGTACATTGCCTAAAATTCTCTGAATTCGGTTTTCCCATTCCACAAGCTCTTCTTTAGAATAGGAGTTATCCAAAGAATACATTCTGTTGTTGTGAACTACAGTCGGGAAATTTTTGGTAATGCTTCCGCCTACTCTTTGGGTAGGCGAATTCTCATCAAAAAATTCAGGATGTTTGCTCTCCAACTCTTGTAACTGTTTAAGTTTTTGGTCAAATTCAAAATCAGAAATCACAGGATTATCTAATACATAATATTTATAATTATGTTCGTCTAACTCTGTTCTAAGATTTTCTATAATTTGTTTTACTTCCATTTTTTTTGAATTTGAAAATACAAAGATAAACAAAAGAAAAACCTCCTTTCATAAAAAAATGAAAGGAGGTTTGAGGTAAGAATCTCAAATAATAACTACTACATTAATGAAAAAAAAATTATTTTACAATTATCTTTTCTGTATGCACCCCTTTATCCGAAAATATTTTTAGGATATAATTTCCTTTCTGTAAATGAGCAATAGAAATGCTATTTACCTCATTTTGCTCTAAAATTTTTCTGCCCGAAAGGTCAAACAAAATAACTTTTTCAATCAGCGAATTATCAGATTCGAAATACAAAATATCAGAAACAGGGTTAGGGTAAATGCTTATTTTATCTGCTTCAAAAGAAGTCACATTTAATACACAGGCTTCAACATCATCCGTATAACTATAAGTTTTATATTGATAATTTATAGTCCATTCTGAATAAGGATATTGATTGTCTTGTGCAATTTCTACATTATCAACTTCTATACATACGTGTCCGTGTATGTAGTCTGTAGGGTAATCCCAACACCACCAACAACTTATGTTAATAAACATATTTTCATTATTGTTGTTATTATTTAAGTTGATTTTACTAATATTTCCTCCAGAAGCTTTTAAAGTATGTATGTTCGGATTATTACTTAAATCTATTTCTGAGAAACTATTAAAAGGAGTTACATCTCCTCCACTTGTAATATCTAGATACTCTAATAAACCATTACTGGAAACGTCAATAGATGTGAGCATATTATCTACACAATCTAAATATTTAAGGTTTACGAGGGTGCTAACATGGAGTTCTTCTATCATAGTACCATTAACAGTAAGTGATTCTAAATTTATAAAATCTTCAACCCCTGTTAGATTATTAATGTATGGTCCTGTACTAGTTCCCACATAATAAATTGATAGTGAAGTTACATTCAAAGCATCACTTGTCAACATCTGTCCGTTTACAATTCCGTCACTATCTATATTTTGATCGATAAGCTCTTGCTCAAAAAGAGGGTCAGGAATATAGGTTATCTGTGCTGTTGCTTGATAGCTAACTGCTATAAAAAACAAAA
>CAYPCZ010000033.1:0-26139 GCA_964409345.1 uncultured Flavobacterium sp.
CCATTTCGTAAGAAACTAATTTTCCTAAAGCCTCTTTGTTTTTGCGAAGTTCATCTCCCATTTGTCTTACGATTTCTCCTCTTTTAGGAGCCGGAACCATTCTCCATGATTTGAATGCTTCCGTTGCTTTTTGCATGGCTTTTTCGTAGTCTTCTGAAGTAGAAGCCTGAACTTTGCCAATCAATTTTCCGTCAACCGGCGAATACGATTCGATAATTCTTCCGTTTGCAAAACTCTCTAATCCTGTTGAAGTACCGAGGTTTACTTCTTTAATTCCCAATTGCTCTAAAGCTTGTTGTATTCCAAATTGGTTTGAAACAGTTCCCATATTTTATTGTTTTATTTGTATCTGAATTAGACTGCGAAGATAGTAAATTCTGCTTTAGGCAAAAAGGAAACCATGATAAGGATTTGTTCTCAAAAAAAATAAGCACAATTAATTCTGAACTTAATTTTGATAACTCATTTATTTTGTGTTTTTTTGACAGTTTTATTTAAACCATATATTTTAACTAATTAATTTACAAAACCATGAAAAAAATTTTAAAAACAACCTTTGTGCTTGTGAGTATTTTATGTCTAATGTCTTGTTCCTCTGACGATAATGGAGGAAGTCCATCTGCAGAGTTTACTCTTGACGGAGAAACTTATAAAGTAAATCAAGGTGTAATACAAGTCTTTAACGATGCGAGTACAGGAATTGCTAATGCTGCTATAACCCTTATGGGAAGCAACGGAGGAAAATCAGGGAATGTTAGTTTTCAAGTTGTGTATAATATAAATGATAGTATAGAAGGGACTTATGTGTCTGACGAGAATAGCTGGGATGAAATAGTAGGAACTTATTCGTCTTGGCTGAGCACATATTCTATTGCTGAAAATAATGATATGACTCATTCAAATGAGCCGGTAGGTCCAGTTAAAATGATCTCTCACGGTGATAATCAATACACCTTAGAGTTTGATGTAACATTTTTTGACAATGTTTCTGCATCAGGTAGCGTAAAAACTAAGTTTATTATTCAAAATATGAATTTTGATTTTGATTAAAAATATCTATTTTTTCAGACTGTAATCTTCAAAAAATTGCTCTAAAACAGAATCCTCGTAGGTTGTAAAAACCGACGAGGATTATTTTTATAGTTACATTTCAAAAATTTCCATCTTCCCTCTCTGATTATCCCGTTTTCAAATCGTATTTTTGCATCTATCTATAAACTTCTCTTTCAAGATGAAAAAGTATTTTCCTTCCTTAGTCAAAACCTCGCTTGTTTTAGTTTATTTGGTAATCATTGCAGGAGCTTTAGTCCGAATGACAGGTTCTGGAATGGGTTGCCCAGACTGGCCAAAATGTTTCGGATATTACATCCCTCCGACAGATGAAAAAGAATTACTTTTTGCAGAAAGTAGAGATTTCAAAAAAGGACAAGTTATTATCTATGAAGAAAAACTATGGGTAGCCAACCAAGATTTTACCACCACAAGTTCTTTTGACTATAATAATTGGAGCGAATATACCCGACACGATTATGCTGTTTTTAACGTATATCACACTTGGATAGAATATATTAACAGGCTTTGTGGGGCATTAGCCGGAGTAGCCTGTTTTGTGATGGCTATTTTCTCGTGGAGTTATCGCAGAGAAAAAAAGCAAGTAGTTTGGCTATCCTGGCTGGTTGTTTTTATGATGGGTTTCCAAGCATGGCTAGGTGCCACAGTAGTTTATTCGTTGCTCAATCCGGTGAGAATCACTATTCACATGGTTATGGCTCTGGTGATAGTAGCTGTGATTCTCTATATTTTGCATTTGGTTAAACCAAAAACTTTTGAGCATAAAAAAGATAGATTATTCACCAAACTTCTTTGGGTTTCTCTTGTTTTTAGCTTGATTCAGATTGTTTTAGGCACTCAGGTTCGTCAGTTTGTAGATGAACAAATCAAGCGTTTGGGTTATGACAGTATGAACTTGATATTAGAGAGTCCGCCACTGAATTTTTATTTTCACCGCACCTTTACCTTTTTAGTTGTCGGGTTGGTCATTTATATGTTTATCAGAAACCGAAAACTACAATTAGGATTTCATAAGATGAATTGGATTATTGTTCTTTTTGTTCTTGAAGTAATCTCTGGTGTGGCGATGTATTATTTTGATTTTCCTTTCGGAATGCAAACCTTGCATTTGGTAGTGGCTTCGCTTCTTTTTGGGGTTCAGTTTTATATGATTCTGGAAGATAAATCGCCCACAGGCATTACCCAATCCTGTATTTATAACCGGTTATCCAGTCTATTTACAACAGATTTTTCATAATATTTGGTTGAGTGTCGAAACGATGTTAAAACGCTAATCGATTTGTAGTTATATTCGAGAAATCGTATATTTATCAGATTAAATGTTTTGTTATGAATCCGAAAATTAATATTCTGAAAGAAGAGGTTCTTTCTGCACAAAAATATAGCCTAAAAAAGTTCGTTTTCGAATACGAAGAGCCGGGAAAAGAGAAGCAAACCCAAACCCGAGAAGTTTTTGATCGGGGCAACGGAGCCGCTATTTTGCTGTACGATTTGCAGAGAGGCACAATTTTACTCACCAGGCAATTCCGTTTACCTACTTATGTAAATGGTAATCCGGACGGAATGCTTATTGAAGCTTGTGCAGGAATACTCGAGCAAGAAAGCCCAAAAGACTGTATCATCAGAGAGACCCGCGAAGAAACCGGTTATCACATTGCCGATGTTCAAAAAGTTTACGAATTGTATGTGACTCCGGGAGCTGTAACTGAATTGATGCATTTGTTTGTAGCCGAATATACTCCAGAAATGAAACGTAGCAAAGGAGGGGGGCTTAAAGAGGAAAACGAAAATATTGAAAACGTAGAACTAGAGTTTTCAAAAGCACTCGAAATGGTCAGAAATGGCAAAATCAGAGATGCAAAAACGGTAGTATTAGTGCAGTATGCTCAACTAAATATTTTCAGTTGAAAGAATATCTACTGCGCGCTCAAATTCTTCTGAGATGTTGGCTTTGAGGTGAATGCGCTCGTCCGAATAAGGGTGGTTGAAAGAAAGTTCACAGGCGTGAAGAAGCATGGTGTTCATCTTAAATTTTTCCAGCCATAATTTATTTTGCTTGTTACACCCGTGAGGTCTGTCGCCTATAATAGGATGCAAAATGTGTGCGAAATGCCTGCGGAGTTGATGCATTCTTCCTGTTTCGGGGCTCGCTTCGACTAGCGAATAACGCGAGGTTTGATATTTTCCATGCGGAAGGTCAAGCTCAAAATGGTTGAGGGTCTTGAAATGAGTAACTGCATCTTGCACCACTTCGTTTTCGTTTTGCAAAGCATAGTCAATCGTATGTGTAGCAGGAGTAAACCCCCTAACTATCGCCAAATATTTTTTTTCTACCTCTCTGTTCTGAAATTTTTGCTGCATCAACCTGTCGGTCTTCTTATCAAGAGCAAAAACCAATACACCCGAAGTTTTACGATCTAACCGATGCGAAGGGTAAGCAGCTTTTCCGATTTGATCCCTAAGTAATTGCAAGGCAAATTCTTTGGCATCGCGAGCTATAGAGGATTGATGCACCAAAAGTCCGTGGGGCTTATTGATAGCTATAATATGTGGATCCTGATATATTACTTCTAACATGATTTATAATAGATTAAACCCAAAAATAACCAAAAACAACCTGAGGAATTACACCGATGAGTGTGCCCATGATGAGCTCTCTGCTATTGTGTGCTCCTAAGTACAATCGTGATGAAGCGACCGCTCCGCATACTAAAACCAAAAAAATAATCCAAAATATAAAATTGGCTTGACTATGCAGGCTCAGCAGAATTACGAAAACCAAAAAACTACTAACCCCTATCATATGCAGGCTGGCCTTTTGTTTTATAAAAAGCAGAACAAAAGCCAGAAAAATGCTACAGATGCTTGCTAAAATACAAAAGTAAAGCTCAGGGAAATATTCGATTCTGATAATACTTTTAATCAGATAAAAAAACAAAAAGAACTGTATGAGCAATGGGATTTTGCGTTGATTGATGTCAGCAATCATAATCGAATCAATTCTTTTTAGCGTATAAAGCAGCGAGAAAAACAACAACGGAACAACAACGGTAAGAATCACCACTTGGGCAATTACGATATAAATTTCTTTAAACAAAAAATAGCTTGTTCCAAAGTAGAAATAAAAAAGCGTTACCATAACCGGTAGAAGTAACGGATGGAAAACATACGAAAATATCGAGAGTGTTTTTTTCATGTTAATCCCTTGTTTTGAGGGTTAGCAGTACTTATATTTTCTTTCGCATCCTGGCTACCGGAATATCCAGCTGTTCTCTATATTTAGCAATAGTCCTCCGCGCAATCGGGTAGCCTTTTTCTTTTAGTATTTGAGCCAATTTATCATCCGGGTAAGGCTTTTGTTTGTTTTCTTCTTCAACAATATTTTGTAGAATCTTCTTGATTTCGATGGTAGAAACATCTTCTCCTTGGTCGTTTTTCATCGATTCAGAGAAAAAGTCTTTGAGCAACTTTGTGCCATACGGAGTCTCTACATATTTGCTGTTGGCTACTCTTGAAATGGTCGAAATGTCCAGCCCAACCATATCGGCAATATCTTTAAGAATCATAGGTCTGAGCTTGGTTTCGTCTCCGTCCAGAAAATATTCCTGCTGATAGTGCATAATGGCATTCATCGTTACAAATAATGTTTCTTGCCTTTGCCTGATAGCATCAATAAACCATTTGGCAGAATCTAGTTTTTGTTTGATAAACTGCACAGCATCTTTTTGTGTATTCGATTTTTCAGAAGAATCTTTATAGGTCTGCAGCATTTCCTGATAGTCTTTAGAAACGTGCAAAGTAGGGGCGTTTCTCCCGTTTAACGACAGTTCTAATTCTCCTTCTATGATTCTAATCGTGAAGTCAGGAACAACATGCTCGGTTATTTTGTTGTTTCCCGCATAAGCACCTCCTGGTTTTGGGTTTAGCCTTTCGATTTCGTCTATGGCTTTTCTGAGCTGCTCATGTGATATTGCATATTTTTGAAGTAATTTATCATAATGCTTCTTAGTAAAAGCATCAAATTGATTTTCAATAATATCGGTCGCTAATTCGGTGGCGTCTGTTGGGGTTTTTTGTTTGAGTTGTAACAGCAAACATTCTTGCAAATCTCTGGCTCCAACTCCGGTAGGCTCTAATTCTTGGATGAGAAGTAAAATACGCTCTACGGTTTGTTCGTCGGTATAAATTCCTTGCGTAAAAGCCATATCATCTACCAGATCTGGAATATTCCTTCTGATATACCCCATATCATCTATACTTCCGGTTAAGAATTCGGCAATTTCTCTTTCGGTATCAGAGAGTATAAAAGTGTTTAGCTGATTTAATAAATCCTGATGAAAGCTCACTTGTGCTACAATAGGGATTTCTTTATCTTCATCATCACTGCTATAGTTACTGCTGTGGAGTTTATACTCGGGTGTCTCGTCATCACTCAGGTACTCATCAATATTGATGTCTTCGGCTTCGATTACCTCGTTGTCATACTCGTCAAAATCCTCTTCCGATTCATATTCAGCATCCTCTACCTCTTCCTTGCCCGTTTCCAAAGCAGGATTCTCTATCATTTCTTCTTTTAGTCGTTGCTCAAAAGCCTGAGTAGGCAATTGGATGAGCTTCATCAACTGAATTTGTTGAGGAGATAGCTTCTGCGATAATTTGAGTTGTAAGTGTTGTTTTAGCATTATAAATTTATTTCTATACAAAAATACACAATTTTTGACATCTAAAAACAAGATGTATATTCAAAAGTTTTTCGTATCTTAATGGGCTTTTTGTATAAGTATTTTACCGTTCGGTAGTTAAATATGCCTCTGCAATGAGTCTTTAGACTTTGGTGTAAGAGGTCGGTTTATTCCGGATAATTTCTCTGTGAAGTGCTTTAAACTACTTCTAATAAAAACCAAAAAGAGTCTGACTTCAAAAGCAGCCAGACTCTTTTTGGTTCCTATATATTATGTCCTTTTGTTAGGGTTAGAGGGTTGTTACTTTAAGCTCTTTTTTACTTCTACTTCCTGGAAGGCTTCAATAATATCTAGCTCCTGAATGTCATTGTAATTCTTGATTTGTATACCACAATCATAACCTTTAGAAACTTCTTTTACGTCGTCTTTAAATCGCCTTAAGGCAGTTAGCTCGCCCGTATAGATAACTACTCCTTCTCTGATCAGGCGAATTCTTGAATTACGGAATATCTTCCCATCTGTAACCATACATCCGGCAATAGTACCCACTTTAGAAATCTTAAACAATTCTCTAACTTCTGCCGTACCTGTAATTTCTTCTTTAAGCTCTGGCGAAAGCATGCCTTCCATAGCGTCTTTAAGATCATTGATAGCGTCATAAATAATCGAGTAATTACGGATATCAATTTCTTCTTGATCAGCAATGGTTTTGGCGTTGGCCATTGGGCGTACGTTAAACCCGATAATGATAGCATCAGAAGCAGAGGCAAGCAATACGTCAGATTCTGTGATAGCTCCTACGCCTTTGTGAATAATGTTGATTTGCACTTCGTCGGTAGAAAGTTTTGAGAATGAGTCCGTAAGGGCTTCAACCGACCCGTCCACATCTCCTTTCAAAATGATATTGAGCTCTTTAAACTGACCCAAAGCAATACGTCTTCCGATTTCTGCCAGAGTGATGTGGCGTTGTGTTCTAACAGATTGCTCACGTAATAACTGTGCTCGTTTGGTGGCAATGGTTTTAGCTTCTCTCTCATCATCAAAGACATTAAACTTGTCACCTGCACCCGGAGCACCATCAAGCCCTAATACCGAAATAGGAGTCGAAGGCCCGGCTTGTTTAACAGCTTTTCCTCTTTCATCATGCATCGCACGTACTTTTCCGTGGTTTTTTCCAGCCAATAGATAATCACCTATCCTAAGGGTTCCGGCCTGTACGAGTATGGTCGATACATATCCTCTTCCTTTGTCTAAGAAGGCCTCTACAACCGTACCGGTTGCCATTTTATCTGGATTGGCTTTCAAATCAAGCATTTCTGCTTCCAGAAGAACTTTTTCTAATAGTTCTTTCATCCCGTCACCTTTTTTAGCAGAAACATCTTGCGACTGGATTTTTCCGCCCCACTCTTCAATCAATAGATCCATTCCGGCTAACCTTTCTTTGATTTTGTCTGGGTTGGCAGTTGGTTTATCTACTTTGTTAATGGCAAATATAATAGGTACTCCTGCCGCTTGTGCGTGAGCAATTGCCTCTTTGGTTTGTGGCATAATATCGTCGTCAGCCGCAATTACGATAATAGCAATATCGGTTACTTGAGCACCTCTGGCACGCATGGCCGTAAAGGCCTCGTGACCTGGTGTATCTAAAAAGGTTATTTTCTGACCGCCTTCTAATTCTACCGAATAAGCACCGATGTGTTGCGTAATTCCTCCAGATTCCCCGGCAATTACATTGGCTTTACGAACATAATCCAACAATGAAGTTTTTCCGTGATCCACGTGTCCCATTACTGTTACAATAGGGGCACGGGTTACTAAATCTTCTTCTCTATCTTCTTCTTCGATAATGAGTTCTTCGATGTCTGCTGTAGTAAACTCTACTTCAAAACCAAACTCTTCGGCTACAATACTAAGGGTCTCAGCATCCAAACGTTGATTCATCGTAACCATAATACCCAAAGACATACAAGCAGCAATGATTTTTGTAATCGGTACATCCATCATGGTTGCTACCTCACCTACGGTAATAAATTCGGTTACCTTAAGGGTTTTGTTTTCTTCGTCTTGTACGCGTTGTTCATCGTCCACACGTTGGCGATGCGTATCACGTTTTTCTCTACGATATTTAGAAGCTCTTGATTTGTTTCCTTTTCCTTGAAGCTTTTCGAGCGTTTCTTGAATTTGTTTTTTAACTTCTTCTTCGGTAGGCTCTACCTTCACAATCGGTTGGCGTTTTCCTTTGTTGAAGTCTCCTCTACGAGCTCCAGCCGGTTGAGCCGGTCCGGTTGTTTTTTGTCCAGGTTTAATTCTTCGGCGCTTCCCTTTTGCTCCGGCTGCCGAAGCTCCTGCCTTTTGCTCTGGTTTTTTCTCTTCTTTCTTTTTGGGTTTTGCCTCAAATTGAGATAAGTCAATTTTTTGGCCGGTAAAGGTTGCTCCCGTTAGTTTTTGATATTGGGTTTCTATTCTTTCTTGCCCCCCCTCAGGTTCTTGCGGAGTTGCTTTTTCTTGCGTAGGTTCTGCCGCCTCTGGTTTTTTTACCTCTGGTTTGACAACTGTTGGCTTGGCAACTGTTGGTTTGGCCGCTGCTGGTTTAGGAGCTTGGGTTGGGGTAGGTTTTTGGGTGGCTTGTGGTTTTTCTTTTTCTACCTTCGGGGCTTCACTAACAACTTCTGTTTTGTCTTCTACTTTTTCTTTTTCTGCCCTCGGTAAGGATTGTTCGGTGGTGGGCTGCTTTTTCTGCTCTACCTTCGGAGTTTCCTTTTTAGGTTCTTCCTCTTTTTCTTTTTTCGGATTAAGATCGATTGACCCTACTTGTTTAGGTCCTGAAAGAACTGCCCGTGCTTTGATTACTTCGGCTTTTTTAGCCTCTTCTTCGAGTTTCTTTTGTTGCTCTTCTTTTTCTCTTTCGAGTTTAAGCGCTTCTTTCTCTTTTCTTTTTTCTTCTCCTACTTCAATAGAAGCTTCTTTGCGATCTTTGTCAGAAGCAAATTCGTTAAAAAGAACATCATAGACCTCTCCCGAAATCCTAGTATTCGGGTTAGCATCTACCTCGATGCCTTTTTCATTTAAATAATCAACAGCCCGGTCTAAAGAAATATTAAATTCCTTTAGTACCATATTTAATCTTGTTGGTTTTCTTTCAGACATATAATCCTTTTAATCGTTTAATCGGTCAACCGGCTAACCGTTATTTTTTAAATTTTATTTTTAATCTTCAAATTCTTCTTTCAGAATTCTGATTATCTCCCTGATGGTTTCTTCTTCAAGGTCAGTTCTGCGTATCAAATCTGCAACGTCTTGCTTTAAGATGCTACGTGCCGTATCTAATCCTATTTTTGCAAATTCATCGATAATCCATCCTTCGATTTCATCAGAGAACTCGGTTAGCTCTACGTCATCTTCCTCTTGAGCAACACCTTCCCTTATTACGTCCAGCTCATATCCTGTGAGCATGCCAGCCAGCCGAATATTCTGTCCGGCACGACCGATGGCCTTTGATACTTCTTCTAATTTCAAGTATACCTCAGCACGTTTTGCCTCTTCGTCAATTTTGATAGAAGAAACTTTGGCAGGGCTCAAAGCTCTGGTGATATATAATTGCGTATTGGTCGTATAGTTAATCACATCAATGTTTTCGTTCCCCAATTCACGTACAATTCCATGAATACGAGATCCTTTCATTCCCACACAAGCCCCTACAGGGTCGATTCGGTCATCATAAGAATCAACTGCTACTTTAGCTTTCTCTCCCGGGATACGCACTACTTTTTTAACAGTAATTAGCCCGTCAAAAATTTCAGGAATCTCCTGTTCAAATAATTTCTCCAGAAACTTCTCAGAGGTTCTTGACATAATTATCTGAGGCTTATTTCCTTTTAAATCAACCTCTTCGATAATTCCTTTTATGTTATCTCCTTTACGGAAAAAATCTGACGGAATTTGTTTTTCTTTCGGAAGTATGATTTCGTTTCCTTCGTCATCAAGCAAAATTACGGCTTTATGCCTTACGTGGTGTACTTCGGCCGTATATATTTCGCCTACTAACTCTTTAAACTGCTTGTATAGGTTGGTGTTATCGTGTTCGTGAATTTTCGAAATAAGGTTCTGACGCAAAGCCAAAATCGATCTTCTCCCTAAGTCCACTAATTTTACTTCTTCCGAAACTTCCTCTCCTACTTCAAAATCAGGCTCTATTTTACGCGCTTCTGTAAGGGTTATTTGCTCGTTTTCGTCTTCCAGATCGTCATCTTCTACAATTTCTCTACGCCTCCAGATTTCCATATCTCCTTTATCCGGGTTGATGATAATGTCAAAGTTGTCGTCTGATCCGTACTTCTTTTTTAAGGCCGCCCTGAAAACTTCTTCCAAAATGGCCATTAGCGTTACACGGTCTATGAGTTTGTCATCTTTAAACTCCGAAAACGATTCGATTAATGCAATATTCTCCATCTTTGCTATTTAATTTCTTTTAAAATACGATAATCACTTTTGCTTCTTTTATCTGGTCATAAGGAATTTCTACTTTGTGTTTCACGGTTTCCTTACCTTTCCCGATTTTTTTAGGTTCTCTACTAGACCATTCCAAAACAATAAGATCATCATTTGCCTCAGTAATGGTCGCTTCGATTGTTTTTCCGTCTTGTGTTTTCACTTCAAGTGTGCGGCCAATATTCTTTTTATATTGTCGGGCAAACTTCAAGGCAGAGGTAGCTCCTGCCGAGGCTACTTCTAACGAAAAATCATCTTCTTCTCTATCTAAATTATGCTCAATAGCACGGCTGATGTCAATACAGTCCTGCAGGGTTACACCTTGGTCTCCGTCTAAGGTTACAATAATTTTGTTTCCCGCCGAAATAGCTAAATCAATCAAGAAAATAGAGGGTTTTTCCTCTAATGCCTGATGCAATAATTCGGTTACTTTTTCTTTGAGCATATCAAGTTATTCCTATGAAAAGAGGCACGAAAATCGTGCCTCTCATTTATCTTTCGGTAAATAATGTTGCAAATGTACAATAAAATATTTATTCTACCAAACAACTAATAGCTAACATTTTATAAAGCAAAAAAAAACAACTTCTTTTTTACAAAATTATTTCTCTCTTATATAAATATCTATCGGAACGCCAGAAAAATTATAATTCTCACGTAGTTTGTTTTCCAAAAATCGCTTATAAGGGTCTTTTACATATTGAGGCAGATTAGCAAAGAATACAAACTGAGGGGTAGGTGTGGGGAGTTGCATACAATATTTTATCTTGATGTTTTTACCTTTGATGGCTGGAGGCGGATAGCTCTCAATAACCTTAAGCATCAGATCGTTGAATTTTGAAGTTGCAATGCGTTGTTTTCTGCTTTCAAAAACTGCTACGGCAGTTTCCAGAGCCTTGAGCAAACGTTGCTTGGTGAGTGCCGAAACAAACAGTATAGGCACATCAGTAAAGGGTTCTATTTCTTTACGGATTTTTTCTTCGTATTGTTTGGTAGACATAGTGTCTTTTTCGACCAAGTCCCATTTGTTAACCAAAATCACAATTCCTTTGCGGTTTTTTTCGGCCAGCCAAAAAATACTTTGATCTTGCCCTTCAAATCCTCGGGTAGCATCAATAATCAGAATGCAAATATCACTGTGTTCGATAGCTCTCACAGAGCGCATCACCGAATAAAATTCTAAATCTTCCTTTACTCTTGATTTCTTGCGGATGCCTGCCGTATCTACCAAATTGAATTCAAACCCAAAACGGTTGTATTTGGTGTCAATAGCATCGCGGGTTGTTCCGGCAATGTCGGTTACTATATATCTGTCTTCGCCAATCAGCGCATTAATAAAGCTCGATTTTCCGGCATTGGGTCTTCCTACCACGGCAAACCTCGGCAGCTCGCTATCTGTATCTTCAACCTCTGGCTTTTCAGGAAAAGCTGCAATTAAAGCATCTAGGAGTTCTCCGGTTCCGCTTCCTGAGGTTCCGGAAATCGTAATATAATCTCCAAGGCCTAAATTATAAAATTCAAAAGCATCTTTCTCGCGCATGGCGTTATCTACTTTGTTGACCGCCAATAGTATGGGCTTGGTGACCTTGCGAAGCAGCTTGGCTACTTCTTCGTCCAAAGGCGAGATGCCTTCTTCCACATCGACCACAAACAGAATTACATCGGCCTCATCAATGGCAAGTTCTACTTGTTTTCTGATTTCTGCTTCAAAAACATCGTCAGAACCTTTGATATAACCTCCGGTATCAATGACCGAAAACTCCTTTCCGTTCCATTCACTTTTGCCGTAGTTTCTATCTCGCGTTACACCGCTTACAGCATCTACTATGGCTTCTCTTCGTTTAATCATTCGGTTAAACAAAGTTGATTTTCCTACGTTGGGGCGTCCTACTATGGCTACTATATTGTTCATTTTTTCTTTGCTTCAAGTTGCGCTTCAAGTTTCAAACTGAAACGTCTATTCTCTATTTTATCTTTTCTTATTTCTTATTATACCCAAAACGCTTGAGCTGTCTTGCGTCGGTTCTCCAGTTTTTGTTAACCTTTACGAAGGTCTCTAAATGGATTTGTTTCCCAAAGAATTTTTCCATTTCCTGCCGAGCTTGGATGCCTACTTTTTTGAGTGCTGCTCCTTTATGACCAATAATAATCCCTTTTTGCGTTTCCCGCTCGACCATAATTACTGCCCTAATCCTGATGATATCTTCGTCTTCCAAAAACTCTTCGGTTTCTATCTCTACCGCATAAGGGATTTCTTTGTCATAATTCGTCAGAATTTTTTCTCTGATAATCTCGTTAACAAAAAAACGCTCCGGCTTATCGGTCAAAACATCTTTGGGGTAATAAGGTGGCGACTCGGGGAGGAGTTCTATAATTCGGTCAAAAACAGTTTGTACATTAAAGTTCTTCAGCGCCGAAATCGGATATATTTCTGCATTAGGTACTTTTTCGCTCCAAAGGATTACTTGCTCCTCTAATTCTTCTTGATTCGATTGATCTATTTTGTTCAATAAAAGCAATACCGGAATCTCAGAAAATATAATACGCTTAAAAAACGCTTCGTCTTTGAGTTCTTTTTCGCCTATCTCGACCATATAAACCAAAACATCAGCATCTTCAAAGGCAGATTTCACAAAATCCATCATCGAAGATTGCAATTCATAGGCAGGTTTGATAATTCCGGGAGTATCAGAGAGTACTACCTGAAAATCTTCACCGTTAACAATCCCTAAAATACGGTGTCTTGTGGTTTGAGCTTTCGAAGTAATAATAGAGAGTCTTTCCCCTACAAATGCATTCATAAGTGTTGATTTCCCGACGTTTGGATTTCCGATAATATTTACAAAACCTGCTTTGTGCATCTTTATTTTTTTGCAAAGGTAGTTATTTATTGGTCTTTTTGAACAAATAGTTTCTTTTGGGAATAATTTTTTTGATAAAATTCTTGCTATTTTCTATAAATGTTTTACATTTGCAGTCCCGAAACAATCCGACCACGGGTTTGTTTCGTTATTAAGCGAAAATAGCTCAGCTGGTAGAGCGCAACCTTGCCAAGGTTGAGGTCGCGGGTTCGAGCCCCGTTTTTCGCTCTGATTCCCTGCTCGAGTGGTGGAATTGGTAGACACGCAGGACTTAAAATCCTGTGGGCAGTAATGTCCGTGCGGGTTCAATTCCCGCCTCGAGTACTAGACAGGAAAAGTGATTAAAATAATCATTTTTCCTGTTTTTATTTTTACATAACTCGTTGTTTATCTGAAAGATACTAGCAACAACAGCAATCATTACCAATAGGATAAGCTTCTTAATCTGTACAAATGCGTAACGTGGGTATCTTCTAAATTAAATCCACTTGATTTCAAACCACGGAAAAGTGTCTCAATCTGCCATCTTTGCCTATACTTTTCCAATGCTTCTTCGGGTTTATTGAACGAAACAATAATGCAAAAGTCTAATTTTCCGTATTTTATGGTCTTTATTCCTGACAAATAGCAGCATTCTTCCTGTATTTTCATTATCTTGTGATAATGTTTCATTTCTCCTACTTTTAAGGAGTTGAATAAATGCCAAGCTGTTATTTTTTTCTGTCTTTTCGGACAATAAATCTTGAAATTGTTTCGGATTCTGATGTGATAACGAATATTATTTTCATTAGAAAAGTCAACCCATCTTTTCCGACAAACTCCCTGTCTGCAAGTAAGCTGTCGATACAATCTTTACCGAACCAGTCTATAAAATCCTGTATCAAAGAAATTCTTTCTGAGGTATGTGAATTGTCAAGGCTTCTGGTTTTTGAAATAGAATCCCATTTCGACCTGCCCCTGTATATCAAGAATTTTTCCGTTGCCAGGCAGCTTGTAATTGGCTCCTATTCCCAGTTCGAGAGAATCGTCACCTACCATTACAAAGGCAAAGAAAGGAGGCTCTTTCGTATCATCCAATCCGAGGCGTGCAGACAGGATAGCTGCCCTTCCGTCTATCATAAAAAACGGAGGAATTGAAAACAATGCCATCGCCTTTAAGCTGAACGTATAACCGTTATCGGCAGAAGTTCCCAAAGTTGCTCCGGCACCTAATGTAACATTATTCTGATAATTTTCTGTTTGTTCAGGACTACTGAATTTATGAACATTAATGCCTAATTTTGGGGCTTTGTAATATTCGTACCAGCTGTTTTCGGAAGTCATTCCTATGGCTTCTCTTTCGGCTACATAACGGTAACCAAGCAACCCCCGGAAACCGTAAATGGCAAAGCTTCCCAACGGTATCGGAACAGGCAGTTCCAACTCACAATCTACAAGAAAAGCCGGGTATTTCGGCATAAGCCTGATGTCTGCTTTTCCTGCCAGCTTTGCTTTAGGGATTTGAAGGGTTATTCCTCCTGCATATTCTTTGGAAACTCCCGGCTCGGGAATAGTAACCCAACCGCTTATCTGTGCCAGAGAGCCTGAATTGGCAGGAATAGTCAAATCAAGATAAAAGGTTTTTATATGTAGGTAAGGTTTTGGCTTGTCCGGTAAATCATCTACACAATAATAGTATTTAACTCCGTCCCCTCTTACTTCAATTCCCAGCGGGTCAATGCTGACACCTCCGTCAAAGCCGAAATAGTTGAATTTACGCATTATCCCGTTCACCTCTTTTTGATGTGAACCGTAATGAATAGCGGAAACGGTAATTTCTACCGGGCCTAAAGGCAATACTATCGGTTCTATAAGCTGTACAGAACCCCCTGCAAACTCAATCGTACCATTACTGTAAATACGTAAACGCTCAATTTCTATAGGACCTAAGTTGAGAACTTCTTTCAGGAAGCCTTCAAACTGTAATGTTCCGGAAGTGCCTAGATAAAAGTTGTCATCTTCCTCCCCCAGCTCTACACTTTTCAGATGATACGTAAATACATCAGGATATTCGATAGGATAAGGAGGCTGGGCAGAAGCCGTAAGTTTAAAATCTCCGTCATCACTTAAGTGTCCGTCAATATTTATACGGACAATTTGACCGGCATTAGGACTTCCTTGTGGATATACAAATTTATTTATTTCTAATGCCCCTTTTATGTTAGATGATACTACTTTATCCTGTTTGAATGTAATATCAAACGTGTTAAAGCCAACTCTGAATCCTTTGTCAGCAGAACCAACTTTTTTCCACATGGTAGGAATTGCATCAACAGAACCGTCAACAGAAAGCGTGCTTAAATATGCCTGATAATCTGTGATGGTTTCAAATGTTTTTGTTCCTCCTGTAAGAGGCGGTTTTTCAGTTAAGGCAACAGGAAATTTTAAAGAACAAGGAGATGCACTCGTTGCACCTGAAGGAAATAATTTATTTTTTAATTCTGTTAAATCATGTACAACTATTTCCTCTATTACATTTGTCTCTGTATTTTTTTCGAATAGTATTATGGGATACTCCAAATCAAATTTGTCATCAAAGTAATAGGTTGTTCCTCCTGTAATCGTTGAGGGTACGGTCTCTAACATAAATGTACCTGAAACCCCTCCTGTACCAATCAGTAAGTCATAACCTCCTAACCTTAATGTAGTGGCAGGTGTTCCCTGTACGGCATCATCGTGAAACCATCTGGCAGGAAGAGTAACGGATAATGCTCTGGCATAAACCCCGACAAAATCATCAGGTCTTCCGTCTGCATCTGCTTCAGAAATATTGGAAGTCTTACTTAGATCTAGTTTTAAAGACTCTATTTGAAGTAACATACCTGTATTACCAATCTCTGCAAAAGAAGATGGCCATAAAGAACCTCCTAATTCTAAATGATACCCAAATCCTGCCTGAGTATCAGCATACAGCAATGCCTGAGCAAACCTGAATTGTGTTTTGGCATCAGGGTTTAAAGGATCAACATAAGGTGTGCCATCAGGATTAACGGGTTTTAAAATTGATTTCGGAAATTCAACAGCCGAACTTAAAGCAAGTGTTACTCTGGCTTTAGGAGTAATTATGTTTTTTATATAACTGTCAATGTCTTCCGGGATAATACTTTTGAAAAATAATTTGACATTATCAAAAGTAGCTTGTATATCGGTTTCTTCTAAAAGATATGATAGAAAAACAGCCGTAGATGCCTCATCGTTAAGCTGGCTTTTAATAGCAAGTACCAGCTCTCTCGGTTTGTCTTCTGATGTTGGAATTGGAATTTCCAAATCGAGCTGACTGTTTAAATCACTAACAAACTGCTCCAGATTAGATATTTCATCATTAGAAGGAGTTACAAAATTGTTTACTGCCAAACTTATAACTTCTTCTTCACTAACATTAAGCACCTGTAAACCAAGCTCATAAAAATCACGACCAGAAAACGAAAAATTTTCTAAATTAAAACTTCTTAAAAATGCCAAAACCAACCATTGATACTCAACCGTAACAGGGAATGATGAAATTGTATTATCGTCATTATCAGGTATCAGGAACATTTCTGTTCCCGGAATCTGGAATTCCAACCTCCTTTTTGAAACGATTGACAACGCATAAAAACCCGACTCTCCTCTGGGGCTTATATGAGCCTGAAAATCCTTGATGTATATATCATTGAATATTTCTTGGATTCCATCTTTGATAAATCCTAAATATTCCGGGAAATCATCTAATGTTACCACAGTAGATAATGACGGATAGTATTTTGCTGTTGTTGACATTATTAAAATAAATTTTAGAGTAAATTCATTGAATGGGATAGGTTTTTTAAGTCATAATCATTCAATAGGGTTTACAATTTCGTTAATTAAAATTTTTCCACTAATTCCATCAATTTTAATAAATCGATACTTTCCATTATGTGATGGAATATCTATATTATAAAAGTATTTATTTGTTTTTTTATTATATTCCCTATTAATCGAAATAGACTCAAATTGATTATTTTCATTACTATTTAAATCAATTTTTAATTCTGTTCTTAACTTAAGAACTAAATCATCTATAGTAAAAGTAAAATTCTCATCATAATTTTTTAATTTAATAATTTTACCATTTTCGTCATATTCTTTCCAAGTTCCTATAGGCATATTATAGAAAAAACTAAACTCACTTATTAATGAGCCATTTTTTTTATTATAGCAATATTTATATTTAAAATTTTTACCATTCAAACTCAGTTCTCTCATATAATAATCATCTGTTTCATACAATTTTGTAATTGTATCATTTTCATTATATATGATGTATTCATTCTCTGATTTATTTTTATTAAATCCAACAATATCAAACTTTTCCATAATTATTATTTTATTTTTTTCCATTTTATTTTTTTTTGAACAATCACACCCAAATTGACAAACTATTAAAATAATCACTAATAATATTTTCATAATTAATTTTTATTAAGGTTTTTTTTCATAATCTGCCATTGCCACCTCCATGTAGATTTTCTATCCCCCCCATTATAACTCATAATATTATTTGTGGCTTGAGGTAACGGATTATTGCTATTTCCTTTGGGAAAAACATATTTTTGCCTTGGGTCTTTAATGCTCCCATCTATGTGAGTATGAAACAAGCCTAATCCATGACATACTTCATGAGGTAAAGTACGATTATTATTTCTTCCTCTATATAAACATACACTATGCTTTCCTATTTCTTGTACATTGCCCGCTATCGCATTATTATCAATTCTTGCTGGTAAGTCAAAAGAAAAAACAACAAAATAATTCTTATATTTTGGATCAACTTTTTGATACAACTTTTCTTTTAAAAAATCTTGTTTAGTGTCATTTACAATATTATTAAAAGGATTTAATATATTAAAAGGATCTACAACAGCTTTTATATATGTTCCGTCCATATAGTCTCCACCAACTTGAAGGACTTCTTCTTCTCTCAAATCTAATTCTATTGGCCCTTCTATTTCAGCATTTATATAACTTTGAAATAATACTTTTTTTAAATATTCTGTTTCACCTGAAAAATCCGCATCATCAAATTTCCCTTTTTCTTCATTTCCTACCATATCATGTATATTAGTTCTTACTTTAACTAATACTGTTTTTAAATCTTTTCTATTTTGATAGCTATTCTTACATACTTTTATGACTCCAATTATACTTTCGCTTTTGGAAGGTGTTAAAATATTTGTATTTTGGCTTTTAGCTATAACTGTAATTAATTGATCTTCTTCAAACTCTTTTTTACAGATAATAAAAACGGAAAAATCGGGATTAGTAGCTCCTTGTGTTAGGTCAAGATTGTTAGGAATATCTGATACAAAGAAAAGGTCTTCGTCATAAAAAAAGTTTATACTACTCAAATCTTCATGTATCTTTAACTTAACTTTTAGTTCTGCAAATGATGGGGCAAGGTCTAATTCTGTTGTTTCAGGATATATATTTAGGTACGGCACATAGTATATTTCACTTGGTTGTTGTGTTTTTATATAGGTGTACTCATTCTTTAATGCCAAAAAAGCTTCTTCTGGACTATCAAATTTAGTATTCCAATCAAAACCTGTCCAACTCCGCTCTTCATATCCACTTATAATTGTACTTTCATAGCTTGGTTCACCGTTATCTCCAATTCGTAACCAATCAAAGCCAAATTCACCTTGGTAGCTATCCATAGGTCTGAAATTCATTGTTGCTTTACCAAACTCTTCGGCAAAATTGTATTTGGCAGAATAACCTTTTGTAAAAAAGTAATATCCATCCACCGTATATACAAATACATCTTCAATTGTAGGATAAGCTATGAATTCCCAATAGCCTAACAGATTATATATCTGACATTTAACCCCTAATTTATATTTTCGATAAATAGAATTTTGAGTAATTCCGGTATCATCAAGATTAAAAAAAAGTTTAGTACCATTGGTAGGAATATGATTTGAATTTGGTACTACCTCTTCACTATTATATATTAGCTTATTAAAATCAACTTCTGTCAATCCTAACTGCATAAAGTTTTTTACTTCTACATCAAGCCTAATATTTATTAGTTGAAGAGTATCTATTATTTCTGTTCCATCTTCAATTTTTCCTTTCCATACAGTATAATCACTACTTCCATAGATGTACTCATTATATTCTTCATTGGTCAAAGCAAAATTGTAACCCGCATCAGGGAATAAATATTGAGAGTATCTTTTATCTTTACTATTAACAGCATCTGTTTTTTGTAATACATATAATCTTGTTCTGTCATCATCTTCAGGAGGTGGTGTTGAACCATTAGAGCCTCCTGTCAATATTAAAGCTCCTTTTAAAACTCCTTCCAATCCTAAGGTAGAACCATCATTTTGATTCAAATGGCTTGTAGTTTGAGATACTTTTTTGGCTATAGGCTGGGGTAAACCTTCTTGAACTTTATCTATTGGCGTAATATCAATAGGTCCAAATGAATTATTGAAATATCTTACTTGTCGTTCTTCATAATTCAGGGAAACAAAAGAAGCTATATTTTTTGTTGTTAAGTTATTATTTCCTCCAATGCCATAAGTATTTGCAATATTGTAATTAACATTGTTGGTATATTCCTGTGTAGCTATGTTTTCTTCATCAACGAGGGAGTCACTTTCTAAAAAATTCCCCTTAATTTCAGCATTGGCACAATTTCCGTAGGTATTGTAAAACATTGCCTTTTTTCCTGTGGTTTTGAACTTTAGCTGAAAAGTCAGATTGTTTATTGCTTTTTTCTCGTCACTCTCATCATTGGTATGTGTCTGCTCAATTTCAGTAATAATGATAGGCCAGCCGTGTGTTTCGTAAACACTTGGTAATACATTCCCTGAAATTCCTATTTTTATTGGATCTGTTTCAAGCAAACCATCAAAGTTAAATGACCTGCCTCTGTTTTCCTGAATATACAAATAAAACTTATGCTTGTTGTATAACTTGCTGACAATATTGGTATATATTTCTTCTTTGGTTTTGAGCTTCTGTGAAGTATCCACAACTTTTACTTCTCCGTTATTTTTTTCTGTGATATGAGCCCCATAAAATGCCACAGGGTCAAGAAAGCTCTGAACATTTTCTCTGTAAATCTTTTCAGAAATATCAGGATTATCCTCAATATCTTCAATATCCAAAACTACTTTGACTGCTCGGGCATAATTCAAATCAAATTCAAATCCCGTATCTGACTTTTCCTGATAATAAAAGCCATTGTTCAGAACTATTTCAAATCCTCCCTCATCATCAGCAAACTCCCCAAAATGCTGACCTGCTTCAATTATAGGTAAATTGTAGATTTTGTTTTCGTTGGTTGTTTCTTCATCATAAACATTGAAAAACTTAAAATCAACTCTGGTTTCAGGAGCATCGGTTTCATTAAATCCAAACAAACGAGCAGGTACATCGGGTAGGTTTGATGGGGAAAGCTCATTAAAATTAATTAAGTCCTGCCAGACTTTATTCATAAAAGGCGTATTTGCCTGTTCGTTATGCTCTAAAATATTATTGTTTTCGTCAATAAAAAACTCCTTTTTTAAACCTCTGTAAACAAAATACTTTATAGGAACTCCTATATCAATGTTTTTTAAAGGTTTGATAAAAACATTTACTTTGTCCTCATTTCCATTTTGAGGGAAAATCAAAACCTGTCCGCTTGTAACCGCATAGGCTTTTTTATCTGTCAGGTTCAGCTGTGTGGTAATATTAAACCGGGTAGTACTGTTACCATTTTCAGGACCATAAGCACCTTCAATTAAAGTCTGCTCCTCCAAAGATGATTCGGTAAAGAAGTAAGATTTAGGCTCAAAAGGCTTTACCCTGTCTTTACCTAATGCATTCAGAACTTCATTTTCAGCTTCCTGCGTATTCAGATTATATGTAAAATCAAAAAATGTTGACATAATTTTAAGCGTTTAGGGTTTCAATTTTTACTTCTTCAGAACTGTTATTAACCGTTATCTTATGAGGGAACTTAATATTGGTGTAACCGTCATATTGAGAGGCTATTTCGTCGGGGTTTTCAAATTCTATCCAATCAGGGGTCAAGCCTCCTTCAATTTCCCATTCATCATTTGTGTTTTTGGAAAAGAAAACAGATACTTCTGACTGGTCTTCACGATTTACCTTAGTGGCTTTAACTTTTGTAGCTACTAAAGTTGTTTCCAAAATATTCTCTAAACTTAAATCAAAAGTTTTTTCAACAAGTTCCTGTCCTACGGTGATGTCCAGTTTTTTGCCTGGCAGAAATGCTGTCCTGTCGCTTACTCCATTGTGGGTTACAATGATTTCTTTACAAGTGAGTTGCTTATTTTGTCTGATATTTGTTAAACTTAACTCTGTATCTAACCCATCAAAAGGAGCAATATGGGCTAAAATGTAAGCCCGTTTTCTTAATCCTGTAGTAGGCTTAGGATTGTTTGTATCCCAATAACTCTTTATGTCTTTCCATTCAAATTCTAATATTGTTTGACCATTTTGAGAAATAATAGGAATCTCTTTAATCCCTAAAAGTTTTACATCATCCTGATGATACCATTTAGTCGGAAAAGGGAAGGCAGGGTCAACATCATCAGTAAAAGCCACAAAAACCCTTACATCACATTCTTTAAAGCTTTGTCTGTTCCCCTGATTTCTTATTCGAATATAAATTTTTTGATCTACGGAAGTATCTAATGTATTTAATGGTTGGGATACAGTAGGTGTGGAACCCGAGGTATCACTATCCGGTAAAACCCAGATATCAGGACTGCTGACTGTTTGGTCAGGGTCTGACGGCGGAATTGTAAAAACAGGATTATTATTAGCGTCAAGCCTGTCTGCCATTGCCATAATTGGCTTAAAAACAGTTGTTCCATACTCTGATGATTCATGCCAGTCAAGGGCAAGCTGCACGGCTGCTTCCGCATCAACTAATCCTGTTCCGTAATAGGTGCTATGTTGATAACCATCTGAATTTGGTAAATAGCCCGGGATTCCAGGTCCAAGAACTGTTAGGGTTTTTGATGCAGATTGTTTGATTATATGTTTTACTTCTACTGAACTCAAAGATTTATTAGCAGACAAAACCAATGCTGCAACTCCTGAAACAAAAGGTGTAGCTGCTGAAGTACCTTCGAAATGTGGTGTGATGTCTCCAAACCCCGCTGTTCGTACTTTTGTTACATCAGTAAGATTTTGAGGAACCTCATTTTCAAAATCTATTGTAATTTGACTATTGTTACTATTTGGTGTAATTTTGCTGACTGTTACAGAATAAAATTTTTCCCCGTTATTGTTAATTAAATCTAATTTACAACCACTAAAAAAACCTTCCTTACCAGTATTTAATATGACATTTTTTTGAGTAAGAGAAGTTGAGACTATATTAGAAGTTTTACCTGAAAAAACAACTTTATCCCCAATAGATGCTGTAACTTTATCTTTAGTGGTAATTTCATTAGTGATTTCATTAATAGCTTTAATTTCATTAAGATTACTTTTATTTATTTGATTATATGACTCACCTAAATTTTCTATCTGAATTTTAGCTCCAATATAAGCTCCTTTAAGACTTTCAACTTTAATAATTTTATCACTATTTATTTGTTTAATCTTAGTGTAAAGAGGAGAAAAATAAACGGTAGTATTTGACACTGTCCAATTATTATAATCAGATTTTTTAACACGATATATTTGTATTTTTTTTCCTGATACTGAAGCAACTGTATATAATTCTTCATAGCTTACAGAGGCTCCAACTTTAAAAGTTATTGTTTGTCCAGCAAAAACCCCATTAGTGTTTTTAAATTCTAATTCTACCAGTGCAAAATGAGTATTGTACTCCGGAGAGCCTGAGGGATACTCCATTCCCTGCTCTACTCGTTTTCCTTTTAAATTTAATTCTATAATAGGCGTTTCATGTAATTCTCCGGTACCTCTAATTGTTGTTGTAAAGATCTGATTTTTTTCCTGACCACTACTTGTTCCCCCTCCTCCCGGTGCACAAACATCAATTCTGTTGCCAAAATTACTATAATCTGATTTTTTAGGATGAGGTAAAGGGGTGCCTTGAATCCAGTTATAATTATTATTTACCGAAATAGCACTTACTACAATAGGCTTGTTGCTATATGCAAAACTTCCATAAAAATAACCTGTAGATGTTTCTATTATATCTGTTCCTCTGTTTCCGGCAGCAACAACCAATATACCGCCCCGACCATCTCTACCAAAAAATGAGACTTCATTAAACATTATCAAAGAATAATTCTGAATTAATGGTGAAGTATCATTTGTTCCAGAACTTAAATTAAAAATACCTGCATATTCGTTATATAAAATTTCATTAAGCCTTGTTCCACTTCCATCGCCATTTATTAATCTTGTTGGCTGAACTAAATTACTTGTTAAATTATAAACATTATTTAAGACATCTCTATTGCTTTCAAGAGAAGAATACACTTCTATACCTGCTAATCCAACAATAATATTAAATAAATAAACCGTATTTTGTATGTTGTTAGAAATATTGCTAGTAGTTGAATAAATAGGGCAATTTGGGGCAACTCCTACAATGGCATCTCCATCATAAGTTGTTATATTATTTATTTTAACTTTAGCAGAAGATATACCAGCAACATTCATTCCATGGTCTCCATTTACACCATCAATAAATTCAAAAATATTAGGTCTATCACTATAAATATGTTTTGTTAGTTTTAGAGTTTGGGTATTGTCTATACTTTTGACATCTCCTTTAAATGAATCTGAAACAGGTATATTGTTTTCTGTTTCTATTCCAGCATCAATAATACCGATTCTAACATCAGAACTACCAAATGTAGATTTATCTGAATTTTCAGTAATAATATTTGGATTAGGATTACTTGGTGTTACTTTATTTAAAAGCACCCATGCTTGTGGAACTTTAATTAAATACAAGCCCCACTGTTGTGTAAAAAAACTGTTATCTGGTATAATCATCTTTAATATACTGCTGTTTTGTAATTTAAGTTAATCTCATCTTTATTATAAAACTCAATTATATCCATTATTCCAAAAGGAGAAGCGTTTGTGTTTTTTAATTTGAAAACTTCTGAAAAATCATTAATTTTAATTTTCTCTATTAGTTCAGGAAATTTATCATAATCGGATTTTAGATTTTCTGTATAAAGAGCGGTTGAACTTTTATAAATAATTAAATACGTAAATCTATTTTTACTATCCCATTCAAATCCTAAAGAAGAAAATTTTAAAATATTTGAAGCAAAAACATAGGGTAAATGACTGCCATAAGGAAACTCTTTAGTATCCCTTATGGTTGTTGGATAATTAAAGTATGGTATGTCCTTGCTATCAAAATCAATTCTGAAATTGTATAAATATCCTTTATTTTTTCTGTCTTCATAATACTTATACAGAGTAGCCTCCTCTTTTTTATTAAGAGTATAAATATGATTATCCAATAATCCTTTTTTATATTTTTGCTTATATGAAAGGAACAAATCGGGTACATTTGTTATCGTATCTTTTATACCTTTTACACTATTAGCCGACTCAAAATAAAAATAAGGGTCTTCATCCTGTACAATATACCTTTCATATAAATCGTCCCCTTTAAAATATCCCATTTTTTTAGGAAGAAAAACAGGAGTCCCCTCTTCTGTAAAAAATGTTTTTAGGCTTTTTGTTTTCGGCTCATAGTATTGTGTTCTTAACAACACTCCAAATGTTATTAGGATATTGTTATCGTTTTCAATTTTATTTATAATCGGGTCATTGAACCGTTTAAAAGGTTTTCCGTTTTTTTTGGTCACATAAAAACTATAATCATTTATGAAGAAAGTAAAAGAGTCATCTGTATGTACTACTAATTTTGGATAATGTTTTTTAAAATACGATTTTATAGTTTTTGCATAATTGTTATCTCGTAAATTCAATAACGTATCGTTCATCAGAACAGCGATTTTAAAAGAATCCTCAAAGTAGTAGTTTATTGTGTCGTTTGGAATTTTAACCCTATAGGGAGTATATAATTTTAACCTCAATTCTTTTGGTAAACCTTTAGTATTCTGAAATCCTTTCTCATTATACTTTTTGTGGTATGTCATTACCGTATTATATCCTTCGGGTATTTCGGTAAAATAATAGAACTTTCCTTTTTTGTCATACTTGCCGACTATTTCGGGTATTTCAAAACCTTCAAGGGTTACTTTGGCATCTGTGATGTTTTTCCCTGTATAGGCATCTTCAAGATACACCTTTATAGCAACATCGTTCTTTTGCCCTAAAGCAAAAGAACTGTTTAACAAAACGAATATGTATAATATAGTTTTCATGGTTTTAAAAATAGATAAAACTATAAAGGTGCTTATTAATACTATAAAGACAGAAAATCTTAATTATAAGCCCTGAAACTACCATTGGTTACAGTAACCGTCTGCCCATCTTCATTTGTTCCCGAGAAATTGAACGTACCTTTAATATATTCTTCGTCAATCTCTGTAATAATCAAAGTTCCTGAAGTTCCTTCAATTATATCATCACCAAGCCACACTTCAGCATTATAGACATCCGGATTGTCTTCAGAAGGAAAATCGTCTGTAATAGCGTGGCTGCCTAATGTAGGATTAAGAGGCATCCACAACGAAATACGGGTATTAACATCGTTAAAATCATCTACACCCATTATATGCTTACTTAAAGAAGTAAGGGTTGACGGCTCAAAGTCATACGTCTGTCCGTTTACAGTAAACCTGATGTAAAGCTCATCATCCTGATTGCCTCCGTTTCCGGAAGAATTATCATCAGATGAACAGGCTACAAAGCTCAACGAGAACAACACTAACAATAAATACGATAATTTTTTCATGATAATTTTATTTTTTAGATTAATGAATTGGTGGATTCAAGTTATAAATGCAACTTGTCCGTTGTTAATAATTGATTGTAAATATACTTGATTTGGAGTTAAAAAGCCAAATCTTCTTCTTGGTCTGTTGTTGAGTTTGTTT
>CAYPCZ010000034.1:0-26117 GCA_964409345.1 uncultured Flavobacterium sp.
ACAGATGCAATAATGAGAACAGAAAACAAGGATTTTTTCATGATGTTTAGTTTTTTAATTTTAACTTAAAATATACATCAAATTTTTTGCCAAAAAAAGACTTATGCAAATTATTTTATATTTTTCAACTCTTTTACAATCAATTGAGCTGTTTTTTCGCTGGCACCCGCTCCTCCTAATTTTTCTTCCAGCAAATCATATTCTTCCAAAAGATTTTTCCGATAATCAGAATTCAGGATTTTTTGCAATTCGGTTTTAAGGTTTTTGGTGTTCATTTCGTTTTGGATAAGTTCTTTCACCACTTCTTTATCCATAATGAGGTTCACAAGCGAAATGTATTTCAAGGTAATAACACGTTTGGCAATTTCATACGAAATGCGACTTCCTTTATAGCAAACCACTTCCGGAACCTTAAAAAGAGCGGTCTCCAAAGTTGCTGTTCCGCTGGTTACCAAAGCGGCATGAGAATGACTTAACAGATCGTAAGTTTTATTCGTTACGAAATGGACGTTTTTCTTTTTCAAAAAAGTTTGATAAAACGAATATTCTTGACTTGGAGCACCTGCAATCACAAACTGATAGTTCGTAAAATCATCAGAAACCGAAAGCATTATTTCTAGCATTTTTGAGATTTCTTGCTTTCTACTTCCAGGGAGAAGAGCAATGATAGGTTTGTTTTCCAGATTGTTTTCTTTGCTAAAATCTACTCTTGAAATGGTTGTTCTACTTTGAATAGCATCAATAAGCGGATGCCCGACAAATTCCACTGGAAAATTGTGTTTTGTTTCGTAAAAATCTTTTTCGAACGGTAGAATCACATACATTTTGTCCACATCTCGTTTGATGGCCTTGATGCGGTTCTCTTTCCAAGCCCAAATTTGTGGCGAAATATAATAATGAGTCGGAATTCCTTTCTGCTTTGCCCAAGTGGCGATACGCATATTAAACCCGGGATAGTCAATGAAAATTATCACATCCGGACGGAACTTTTCGATGTCTTGCTTACAGAATTTTATGTTTTTAAAGATGGTTCTAATGTTCATCAAAACCTCCACAAATCCCATAAAAGCCAAATCCCGATAATGTTTTACGAGTGTTCCTCCTGCTTTTTGCATCAAATCGCCTCCCCAAAAACGAATATTAGCCTTTGCATCTTCTTTTTTAAGTGCTTTAATGAGATTTGAACCATGCAAATCTCCCGATGCTTCTCCTGCTATAATGTAGTATTTCATTTTTTATTTTAGAGTTTAGGAATTGGAGATTTTTATACGTTAAACAATTCGTGTAATTTTTGTTGCAACAATTTTTTATCGGGAAGCTGGGTTTTGTACTCTGAAACCATGGTGGGTGAAAGACTTCTGTTTAACGCATATTCTACTACTTGATTATCTTTGTCTTTACAAAGCAAAATACCAATACTCGGGTTTTCATTTGACTTTTTTACATCTCTGTCCAAAACTTCCAGATAAAAGTTCAATTGTCCTAAATGTTCAGGTTTAAATTTATCTGATTTTAATTCAAACGCAACCAAACATTGTAAACCTCTATGATAAAAAAGCAAATCAATATAAAAATCAGAATTTCCAACCTGAATTTTGTATTCCTCACTTACAAAAAGAAAATCTTTTCCAAGTTCGAGGATAAAACTCTTCATTTGTTCTAAAAGGCCTTTTTGTAATTCACTTTCATTATGAGATTCTTTAAGATTTAAAAAATCAAACACATAACTATCTTTAAACACATTGGTTATATCCTGCTGAAAAACTCTCATCGCTGCTGAGAGTTTTTCTTTTCCTATCATTGTTCTTTCAAAAAGACTTGCAGAGATTTGTCGGTCAAGCTCTCTTGAACTATAATTCTCGGTTTTAGTTTTTAGAAGATAAAACTCTTTTTCTTCAATAGAATTACATCTTGAAAAAACACACAAATTATGTGTCCAGCTAATTTCTCTCAGCAGTGATGAGAGTTTTGGGTAGTCTTTATAGTTTTCATAAAACTGTTTCATTCTCCAAAGATTCTTGTCTGAAAACCCTTTGATTTCAGGTTCTGTTTTCTTTATAAATTCAGCCAGTTCTTTTACAACAGATGCTCCCCATTCGCTTCTTTCTACTTTTCGGTGAATATATCCTCCTATACTCCAATAAAGATTAATCAATTCGGAGTTTACTGCTTTTAGAGCCTTTGTCCGTGATTCTTTTATAAGTTGAATTATATTTGAAAAATCTTCATTCATCAATTTTTTATTTTCCGTTCTCTATTATCAAACCCTTCTCCTTTTTGGGGATGGTAGGCTAATACTCAAAAATTCCATACTCACTTTTTATCGTGAGTTTTTTAGCATCAGATTGTTCTACTCGACCCACAATTTGAGCATCGATATTGAATGATTCCGAAATTTCGATGATGTTTTTTGCCGTTTCGCTATCGGTATAAATTTCCATTCGGTGACCGCAATTGAATACCTGATACATTTCTTTCCAATCGGTTTTAGATTGCTCTTGAACCAGTTTGAAAAGCGGAGGAATCGGAAATAAATTATCTTTCACTACGTGAACATCATCTCCTACAAAATGTAAAATTTTGGTTTGTGCTCCACCACTGCAATGCACCATTCCGTGAATTTCATTCGGAGAGTATTTTTCTAAAATCTTTTTGATAACAGGAGCATACGTACGAGTTGGCGAAAGCACTAATTTTCCAGCATCCAAAGGTGAGTTTTCGACTTTGTCGGTAAGCTTCACTTCACCAGAATATACGAGTTCATTTGGAACAGCTCCATCAAAACTTTCGGGATATTTCTCTGCTAAATATTTACTGAATACATCATGTCTGGCAGAAGTTAGTCCGTTGCTGCCCATTCCTCCGTTGTATTCTTTTTCGTAAGTAGCCTGTCCGAAAGATGCCAACCCTACAATCACATCTCCTGCCTTAATATTGGCATTGTCGATGACATCTTTACGTTTCATTCGGGCTGTAACCGTAGAATCCACAATGATAGTTCTTACCAAATCTCCCACATCAGCTGTTTCGCCTCCTGTGGAATGAATCGTAACCCCAAAGGATTTTAATTCGTCAATCAGTTCTTCTGTACCGTTGATAATTGCCGAAATTACTTCAGCAGGAATCAGGTTTTTGTTTCGACCGATAGTCGAAGAAAGCAAAATAGTAGAGGTTGCTCCAACACAAAGTAAATCGTCAATATTCATAATAAGTGCGTCTTGAGCAATACCTTTCCAAACCGAAATATCTCCGGTTTCTTTCCAGTACGTATAAGCCAAAGACGATTTGGTTCCGGCTCCGTCAGCGTGCATTATCAAGCAGTACTGCTCATCACCGGTCAAATGGTCGGGAATTATTTTGCAAAATGCTTGTGGAAATAAGCCTTTGTCAATGTTTTTGATAGCATTATGAACGTCTTCTTTAGAGGCCGAAACCCCTCGTTGGCTGTAGCGGTTATCCATTTTCTGTAATGTATGTTGTGTTGCTGTATAAAGTATTTGCAAAAATACGTTTTTAAGTCGAATCGTAAAAAGATTTGTTTATGACCTTTATCATTTGATATAAATTCAAATTTTAATAATTTTACATAGATTTGTGAAGTTAATTTTAGTCACATATTTCACGGATTAAAAGGATTTTTATAGTACAAATTCAACTGTAATCCTATAATCTGTGGCAAAAGAATACTAATTTATTTTTTAATACTATGCCAACATACATTTCGGCCGAAGAAGCCGTAAAATTCGTAAAAAGCGGAGATAGGGTTTTCCTTCACGGAAGTGCTGCTACTCCTTTACACCTAATTAATTCATTATTCAAAAGAGCAGGCGAAATCAAAAATGTAGAACTGGTTTCTATCAGTACCTTTGGAGATATTGAATGGAAACACGCTGAAATTACCGATTCGTTTTATTTGAATTCACTTTTTGTTTCTGCTAACATCAGAGAATGGGCAAACAGTTCGCACGGAGGGTATATTCCGATATTTTTGAGTGAGATTCCACGGTTGTTTACTAACGGAGCCTTGCCTTTAGATGTGGCAATCGTTCATGTTTCACCACCCGACAGACATGGCTATTGTTCGCTCGGGACTTCAATTGATGCAGCCTGGACAGCCGTAAGAGCAGCTAAAATCGTCATTGCACAAGTGAATCCGAAGATGGTGCGAACTCACGGAGATTCTTCGATTCATTTTTCGAAATTCAAAGCCATGGTATGGCACGAAGCCGATTTGTTGTCGGTTGATTATAATTCGCAAGACGAGATTTCGATGAAAATCGGTAAAAATGTGGCAGAACTAATTGAAGATGGCTCAACGCTTCAGGCCGGAATCGGAACTATACCCAATGCGGTTCTAAATAATCTTACCAACCACAAGAATTTAGGAGTTCATACCGAAATGTTCTCAGACGGAATCATTGATTTAGTGAAAAAAGGAGTCATCACCAACGAAAAGAAAAAAATTCATCCGGGAATAACTGTCACTTCTTTTATCGCTGGTACTCAAAAATTGTATGATTTTGTGGATGATAATCCAGCCGTTTCTTTTATGAATGTAGCGCACGTAAATGATACGGCTATCATCAGAAAAAATCCAAAAGTAGTAGCTATTAATTCGGCATTAGAAATTGATTTAACCGGTCAGATTTGTGCTGATTCTATCGGAACTTATCAATATTCTGGAATTGGAGGACAAATGGATTTTATGAGAGGTGCATCGCTTTCTGAAGGAGGAAAACCAATCATTGCCATGCCATCGGTAACAGCCAAAGGAATTTCGAAAATCACTCCGCTACTCAAACAAGGAGCAGGAGTGGTTACTACGCGCGGTCACGTACATTATGTCGTAACCGAATATGGAGTGGTAAATCTTTACGGAAAAAACATGGAACAACGCTCAAAACTTCTGATAAGTATTGCACACCCTGACCATAGAGAAGCATTGGAAGAAGCTCATTTCAAAAGGTTTAAATAAATTTAACTCTGACGGAGTTCCAGGCCATAAGTGCCGGAAGACAAAGTTCATTGAAATATTTTCATAATTGTCTAAAAATTATCAGTTGCAATTCTCCATTTCATAAATGTGATAGCCTTTGTCAATAATGTTTTGCCTCCAATCTGGTCTCACCTCTTGAAGATGACAAAATGTGCATTCTTTAGAGGTAAGGGGCAAGTCTGGAAGATTCTTCTTTTTGAGGTATTGTTTTCCGAAACCATATATAATGCTTTGATCTTTCTGTTCTTCGGGAACGATAATGTCAAAATGCATGATGGTTCCGTCTTTTTTGGTAACATAAGTGTCCCACACAGCTACTTTCATATTAAATTTATTGTTAAATTAAACAAAATACTTACAGAACCAGAACTACTTACTTCGTAAGACATAGGGCTACTAAAGCGGGAACTGATTTTCGCCTTTTATTCAGCCCTGAAATTGACCTCCCTCATTATATAAGTCATTTAGGTTGTACTAACACAAATTGCTTAGACAAATATAGCTTGTTGTCCTGATTTAAAAAACAAATTATGTTAAATTTAAAGCTATATTAATTAACTTTTTTTATACAAAATATGTTGGAAATCAAATAGAATATTATTTACATTTGCCCCCAAGTGAAAACAATACTACGACATATTGAAGCTACACCAAAAATCAAGCATTTTGACGCCTTTAAGAGGATGTTGAAGTCTTTGGTCTTGATTGCATTGTCTTGCATATTTTATCCCGAGGAGGATCTTAATAAAGAACTCGAAATTATTTATGCTAATATAAGAGTTTGAGAGTTGTTCTTTTTTTGGTAATTTTTTTTTATCTTAACACTTTTAAAAATACACAAAAATGAACACTAAATATTTTGACCTAATTAACCAAACTTTTTATTTTCCTCAAGAAGAATATACCCTTGATAAAAATAACAACCTACATTTTCACAATATAGATTTGATGAAATTGGTAGAGCAATATGGCACACCACTCAAGTTTACTTATCTTCCGGCTATTTCTAATAATATAAACCGAGCCAAAGGTTGGTTTAGAAATTCAATGGAAAAATTAGGTTACGAAGGAAATTATTATTATTGTTATTGCACTAAAAGCTCGCACTTTAAGTTTGTGATGAACGAGGCTTTTAAAAACAATATTCACATCGAAACTTCGTCTGCTTTTGATGTCAATATCGTAGAAAAGTTGATAGAAGAAGGAAAGATTAAGAAAAGTACGTTTATTGTTTGCAACGGCTTTAAACGTGAGCAATATATAGAAAATGTAGCCCGCCTAATCAATAACGGACTTAAAAATACCATTCCCGTTATTGATAATTATGAAGAATTGGATTTGCTGCTGGATAAAACCGACAAAAAGTTCAAAATCGGAATTCGCATTGCTGCCGAAGAGGAGCCTAAATTTGAGTTCTATACTTCAAGATTAGGTATTGGATACAAAAATATCGTTCCGTTTTATAGAAAACAAATCCAGGAAAATAAGCAATTGGAGCTCAAAATGCTTCACTTTTTCATTAATACTGGCATACGTGATACAGCCTATTACTGGAACGAACTCCTTAAGTGTATGAAAGTATATATTGCACTTAAAAAAGAGTGTCCTACCCTTGACAGCCTGAATATAGGTGGAGGTTTTCCTATTAAAAATTCGCTCGCATTCAATTATGATTATCAGTATATGGTAGAAGAAATCTTGAATCAAATCAAAATTGCTTGTGATGATGCCGAAATCCCGGTGCCTCATATCTTCACAGAGTTTGGCTCATTTACTGTGGGCGAAAGCGGAGGAGCAATCTATCAAGTATTGTATCAGAAGCAACAGAACGATAGAGAAAAGTGGAACATGATTGATTCATCTTTTATCACCACCTTGCCCGACACTTGGGCTATTAACAAGCGTTTTGTTATGATGGCAGTAAACCGTTGGAATGATACTTATGAGCGAGTACTTCTTGGAGGACTCACTTGTGATAGTGACGATTATTATAATTCTGAACAACACATGAATGCAGTTTATTTGCCTAAATATAACAAAGACAAACCTTTGTATATTGGGTTTTTTAATACGGGAGCCTATCAAGAAACCATTGGAGGGTTTGGAGGAATTCACCACTGTTTGATTCCGCAACCTAAACACATCTTGATTGACAGAGACAACAATGGAATTCTGGCTACAGAAGTTTTCTCTGAACAACAAACCTCAGAAGAGGTATTAAAGATCCTTGGGTACGACCAAAAATAATTATTTATAAAATACATAAAAACACATAAAAAAGAAATGGAAAAAGGAGCTGTAAGAAAATTTATTGAACATCACTACAGGCACTTTAATGCTGCTGCTTTGGTTGATGCGGCAAAAGGCTACGAATCTCACTTGCTTGAAGGTGGTAAAATGCTGATTTCTCTTGGAGGAGCTATGTCAACTGCCGAACTAGGAATTTCGCTGGCCGAGATGATTCGTCAAGATAAAGTACATATTATTTCTTGTACAGGAGCAAACCTTGAAGAAGATGTGATGAACCTAGTGGCTCATTCACACTATAAAAGAATTCCGAACTGGAGAGATCTAACTCCGGAGCAAGAAAGAGAACTTTTGGACACACATTTTAACCGTGTGACCGACACTTGTATTCCCGAAGAAGAAGCTTTCAGACGTTTGCAAAAGCACTTAGAAGATGTTTGGCATGCTGCTGAAGCAAAAGGAGAACGCTATTTGCCACACGAATTTTTATATCAAGTAGTTAATTCTGGCGTGTTAGAGCAATATTACGAAATTGACCCTAAAGACTCTTGGATAGTAGCTGCTGCAGAAAAAAACCTACCGATTATTTGTCCGGGATGGGAAGATTCGACAACCGGAAATATATTTGCTTCGAATGTAATTAAAGGAAAGCTAAAGGCTTCGACGGTAAAATCAGGTATCGAGTATATGGTGTATTTAACTGAGTGGTATCGTGCTAATTCAGGCGGAAAAGGTGTAGGGTTCTTCCAGATTGCCGGAGGAATTTCAGGAGACTTCCCGATTTGTGTAGTACCGATGATGTATCAGGATTTGGAGTGGCAAGATGTGCCGTTCTGGGCTTATTTCTGTCAGATTTCAGATTCTACAACCAGTTATGGCTCGTATTCGGGTGCTGTTCCGAACGAAAAAATTACTTGGGGGAAATTAGATACGGATACGCCTAAGTTCATGATAGAATCAGACGCGACAATTGTTGCTCCTCTAATTTTCGCTTATTTATTAGATTTGTAAAATAAAGCACTTATACGACTTATGAAACGAGTAATTGTTGATTACGCTAAATTAACGAACGAAATTTTGACCCTCTTGGTGGATAAATTTCCTGACGGATATGATGATGCTGACATTATCCGATTTAAAAATGCTAAAAACGAAACAGTAGAAGCGGTGGAAGTTCGTACCGAAGATACCATCTATCTAGTAAAAGTAAGTACTAAATTAGCCGATAGAATAGAAAACTTTGAGGATGACGAAGATGAATTAGATTTAGACTTAGTTGTTGTTCCGCCATCTATCAAAGATATCGAAGAGGAAGTGCTTGACGATGATGAAGATGATGAGGTAGTTGATAAGCCCGAATTCGAGGAAGAGGAAGAAGATGACTAACAAAAAGAGGTTCAATTTGAACCTCTTTTTTTATTTGCTTTCTTTCAGTTTTAGGTAACTCTCGGCTAGAAGAATGAGTTTGAGTTCTAACTCTTTTATAGAAATCTGTTGAAGATAGGAGTTTTTCTCTTGGGTAGGCAAATCTTTTTCCATCTGATAAAGAACGTAGAATTGAAACTCAGCTATATGTTCGGGTTGTATCTTGAGAGATTGGGTGTGAAATTCTTCTGAAAAAACACTCGATAAATAAAGAATTCTTTTGTTCTCTTTCTCCATTTCATAAAGAATTTTCAACATTTTTCTTCTTCCTGAAATAATATCAATAGCGGAGCCTATAAGACCTCCGCTTTGAGAGGTATATAACCTTCGTTCTGCTACTGTATATCTTTTTCTGCCTTTTGGGATTATTCCCAAGCTTTCTGCGGTAATGTTGACGCGTTCGATTTCGACTGTTTCGATTTCGATAGGTTTGGCTTCCATTTCGATATTGATTCCGTTATCAAAATCTTTTTCTTCGACCAAATGACGCATTCTATGCAGATGATTAGCGGAGAAGATAAGTAAATCACCAGGTTGGGCTTTTATCGAAAATTGTCCAAGGCCATTTGTCTGTACTTGTGTTTCTTTAGTAAGGTTAACAACTAATATATCAGAGACAAAAGTATCTGCGATTATTTTTCCGCTCAACTTTTTTTCTTGCGAAAAACCAATCAGAGGCAACATCCATAAGATAAGTAGTTTAGTTCTCATCGGCAATTAACGGCTTATAGGTTTGAGCAAGCGAAAGAGCCTTAGAGATAATCAGTGTTTCTTTGTCTGTTTTCATGATGGCTAAAAACTCATCATTTTCGACCAAATACATTCGGAAGTCTTGTGTGTATTCTTCAGGTATTTCAAATTCAGAAACAATCATCTGGTCTGATAAATACCAGGTTGTTCTATTCACATCTCGATTAAAGCGCTCTATTGTTAGCTGATTTTTAAGCATTTTTGTTCTTCCCGATATAGCATTGAGTAGAGGGTCGAGACTAAGACTGGCACCAACCATAGTTCCTGCGCCTAATTCCGGATTCCAGTCGGTTCCTGTTTTGAGTCTTCTTTCTGCTACGGTATACCGTCTTCTGCCTCTGGGTATAATACCTAAGTCTTCTGCCGAGATAGTGCCTCGTTCGATTTCAACGGCTTGAATTTCGTAGGGCATTATTTCCATTTCGATTGTGATGGTTTGGGAGAAGTCCTCGTCTTCAACTAAATGACGTTTTCTGTAAAGATGTAAAGCCGAAAAAATAAGTAAATCACCGATCTGGGCTTTTATTGCGAAGTTCCCTGAATTATCTGTCGTAACCTGTGTTTGTTGGGTGAGGTTTACGACCAAAACTCCGCTCACAGAAGTTTCTGCAATAACCTTTCCTTGGATTGTTTTTTTTTGAGAAAAGCAGACTAAAGGTATGAGTAGAACTAAAATCAACCTAATTTTCATGGGCAGAATATTTTTCAGACATAGCTACAACCTCTAGAATAACAGCGTTTTGATTTGCGGTATCTAAAACATTTGAGAACTGGTTATCATCGACCAAAAACAATTTAAAATCATTGATATATTCTGGAGCTATACCTAAACTTTCAGTATAGAACTCCTGATCAATATAGCTGTCTAGCTGATATAGTTTTTGTTGTAATTTCTCGATTTCTACTGCATTTTTAAGGTCTTTTCGCTTGCCGGTTATCCAGTTATAAACAGCGTCTAAATTAATCTCCAATCCTTGATTAAGACCTGCAATTTGTCCGCTTGATTTATATTGCCTTTCGGCTGGCGTTAGCTTATCGGTAGGCACATCGGAGACATGCATACTTTGAGAAGAAATCTCAACATCATCAATAATAATAGTTTCCGATTCCAAACGTATTAGCAATAGGCTTTCAAAATGTTCTTTTTTGAGCAGAATAGCTTTTTTTTTAGTCGAAGGAGAAGAAAAAACAAGGGCATCGCCTATTTGGGCTTTTATCGTAAAATTCCCTTGAGTATCGGTTTGTGTCCTTACCAATTGATGCAGATTTTCTACATTAATGCCTTCGACTAACGATTGGGGTTCGATAACTTTACCTGTTAACACACCTTGTTGCGAATATCCGAAAACCGACAACAAAAAGGTAAATAATAAAAGTAGATTTTGCTTCATAACATTTGATTTTAAGTAAAAATACTCATACAACTCTAAAAACTATACTAAAACAACAGTAAATTTTTGTTAAGGTAATTAAAAGAAAGTGATTAAAAAAATACAGATTAGTTGTTATGCTAATTCGAAAGGAGTTATCAAAACCCATTTAAAGAGGTGATTTTAATAGATAATAATCTATAACCAGCCTTGCTTTTTAATTTGGTTCAAATTCTCTATATTTGTGTCAAATTCCACTTATTCAAATGAGCGAAGAGTTAGACGATTTGACCCCCGCATTACCCAACCAAGAAGATAATCAAGATACTATTACCAAAGTTAGTGGTATGTATAAGGATTGGTTTCTAGATTATGCTTCTTATGTAATCTTAGAGCGAGCTGTTCCAGCTATTGAAGATGGTTTTAAACCGGTTCAACGCCGGATTATGCATTCGATGAAAGAGCTTGATGATGGGCGATATAACAAAGTGGCTAACGTTGTGGGGCACACCATGCAGTATCACCCGCACGGAGATGCTAGTATTGGCGATGCGATGGTGCAGATAGGTCAAAAAGATTTATTAATAGACACCCAAGGAAACTGGGGTAATATTCTTACTGGAGACGGAGCAGCAGCTTCGAGATATATTGAAGCACGACTCAGTAAGTTTGCTCTTGACGTGCTTTATTCTCCGAAAATTACACATTGGCAGCTTTCGTATGATGGTCGCAGGAACGAGCCGATTAATCTTCCGGTTAAATTCCCGTTATTGTTGGCTCAGGGAGGTGAAGGAATTGCTGTGGGGCTTTCGACCAAAATACTTCCTCATAATTTTAATGAGCTTATTGATGCTTCGATAAAAATCCTTAAAGGAAAGCCGTTTACTATATTTCCTGATTTTCCGACTGCCGGAATTGCCGATATGTCGAATTATAACGACGGAATGAGAGGAGGAAGAGTTCGCGTAAGAGCAAAAATTTCTCAACTAGATAAAAACACGCTGGTTATTACGCAAATTCCTTTTTCGACCAATACTTCTACGCTGATAGACAGCATACTCAAAGCCAACGAAAAAGGAAAAATTAAAATTAAGAAAATTGAAGATAACACCGCTGCAGAGGTTGAAATTCTGGTACACCTGGCATCGGGAGTATCTCCAGATAAAACCATTGATGCACTTTATGCATTTACGGCTTGTGAGACTTCGATTGCACCGCTTGGCTGTGTGATTCAGGACAATAAACCGCTATTTGTAGGGGTATCAGATATGTTAATATTCTCTACTGCTCGCACAGTAGATTTACTTAAAAAAGAACTCGAAATCCAATTGGATGAGCTCGAGGCCAAATGGCACTCTTCTTCGTTAGAAAAGATTTTTATCAGAGAAGAAATGTATATTGATTTCAAATTGTATTCTGATAGAGAATCGCTGTATAAATATTTATATACTCGTTTTGAGCCTTATAAAAAAGATTTAAACAGAAAAATTACTGATGATGATTTGCAACGGTTGACTCAAATCCCGATGATTAGAATCACACGCTTTGACTCTTATAAAGCCGATGAAAATATAGCCAAAATAGAAGAAGAAATCGAGCAAGTAAAGCATCATTTGGCTCATTTGACTGATTTTGCTATCGCTTATTTTATTCGACTTAAAGAAAAATACGGAAAAGGAAGAGAGCGTCAAACCGAGTTACGTAATTTTGACACCATAGAAGCCACCAAAGTAGTGTTGCGCAACACCAAACTCTATGTGAATCGGGCAGAAGGATTTATCGGAACAGGACTTAGAAGAGATGAATATGTAACGGACTGTTCTGATATTGACGATGTGATTGTTTTTCTTCGCAACGGACAAATGATGGTTACCAAGGTAGACGACAAAAAGTTTATCGGTAAAGATATTATTCACCTCTCCATTTTTGACAGAAACGACAAACGAACGATTTATAATATGATTTATCGTGATGGAAAATCAGGTACTTCGTTTGTAAAACGCTTTAATGTTTCGGGAGTAACACGAGACAAAGAATACGATTTGACTCAAGGAAAACCGGGTTCACAAGTATTATATTTTTCGCATAATCCTAACGGAGAGGCCGAAGTGGTTTCGATTCTTTTGCGACAGGTCGGTAATATCAAAAAGCTTAAAATCGATTTGGATTTTGCAGAAATCGGAATCAAAGGCAGGGCTTCTAAAGGAAATACTGTAACCAAGCACCCGATCAGGAAAATAGAGCTTAAAGAAAAAGGAATCTCTACGCTCAGACCTCGTAAAGTTTGGTTTGACGAGTCAGTGCAACGATTGAATGTAGATGGTAGAGGAGAGCTTCTGGGAGAATTTCGACCGAATGACCGATTACTTATCATTACGCAAAGCGGAAAAGTAAAAACCATTATCCCGGAGCTTTCTACGCATTTTGACCAAGATATGATTGTGTTGGAAAAATGGGTGCCTAAAAAACCAATTTCGGCCATTTATTATGACGGAGAAAAAGAACGCTACTTTGTGAAACGATTCCTTATCGAAAACGAAAATAAAGAAGAAATTTTTATTTCTGAGCATGAAAAATCACAACTTGAAATCGTTTCGACTGATTATCGCCCGGTGGCAGAAATAATTTTTGCTAAAGTAAAAGGCGTTCAGAAAGAGAATCTTACTGTTGTTCTGGAAGAGTTTATTACCGTAAAAGGCATCAAAGCTTTAGGCAATCAACTTACTTCGGATAAAGTAAAGCAAGTAAGTTTGCTGGAGCCACTTCCGGCTGAAGTAGAAGAGCAAACTCCGGCTGAAGAGCTGGAAGTAAACAATGCCGAAAATGTATCTGATGAAGATTTGGATATAGACGAGAACGGGCAGACTTTGCTTTTTTAAATAAATAAAGCATAACCACAGATTATAAGTTCTGTGGTTATTTGTAAGTTTCAACTTTAATTCATTTATCAGAGAACATCCGCTGTTGATTTATCTTTGGTTATTTATTATTTATCTAATGGAAAAAATATTTTCTTATCCGGTAACTTTTATCTATTATTTTTGCTTCGGACTGATACTTTGTGTTTTTCATCCTATACAATGGATTTGTCTTAATGTTTTCGGATATCAAGCACACAAAAAAAGTGTAGATTATTTGAATTTTTGTTTGGTGAGGTGTACGCAGATTTTAGGGACAACCTATAAAATAAAAAACCGTGAATTTGCCCCCAAAGGAGCTCCGGTGATTATTGTTGCCAATCATCAAAGTATGTATGACATTCCGCCGATTATATGGTTTTTAAGGCGTTTGCACCCAAAATTCATTAGTAAAAAAGAACTAGGTAAAGGTATTCCGAGTGTGTCGTATAACTTGAGGTACGGAGGTTCAGTACTTATCAACAGAAAAGATTCCAAACAATCTTTAGGGAAAATCAAGAAGATTGCCGAATATATAGAAAAGAACAACCGTTCGGTAGTTATCTTTCCGGAAGGAACTCGAAGTAGAAACGGTCAGCCTAAAAAATTCTCTGAAAACGGATTAAAAGTGTTGTGTGAAAATGCTCCGTCGGCTTATATACTTCCTATTTCGATTAACAATTCGTGGAAGATGGTGAAGTTTGGGTTTTTCCCGATGGGACTTGGCAATCGGCTTACTCTCACCCTACATCAACCTCTCAAAGTGAGTGATTATTCCTTTGAAGAAATCTTTCAAAAAACAGAACAAGCGATTGTCTCTGGTATTAAATTATTTCAATTTTCTAATGAAGCTTAGTTTTAACTATTTTAATTTCTACCCATATGCTTATCGAAAAAACCATCTCTTTTGTCAAGCAACAACTTCAAGGAGCAGAAGCCGGGCACGATTGGTTTCATATAAAAAGGGTCTATAAAAATACTTTGTTGATTGCTCAAGATGAACCCGAAGCTGATTTATTGGTGGTTCAGCTCGCAGCCTTATTACATGACATTGCAGATAGTAAATTCCATAACGGAGATGAAACGGTAGGACCTCGAGTAGCTCGTGAATTTCTGGAAGAAAACGAGGTAAAGCAAGCGGTAATTGAAGGCGTTGTCAAAATCATTGAGAATATTTCGTACAAAGGAGGAGTTAAGCGAGAATATACTTCAAAAGAATTAGACATTGTGCAAGATGCAGACCGTCTTGACGCTATCGGGGCTATCGGAATTGCCCGCACCTTTAATTACGGCGGTTTTAAAAACAGAACGATGTATGACCCTGCAATTACACCTAATTTGGATATGACCAAAGAGGAATACAAAAATTCGACTGCGCCTACCATCAATCATTTTTATGAAAAACTTTTGCTTCTGAAAGATAAAATGAACACCCCTAAAGGAAAAGAATTAGCAGAACAAAGGCATCAATTTATGGAAGTGTTTTTAGAACAGTTTTATAAAGAATGGAATGTATATTAAAAAACTATAAACTTTTCAATCCTGTTATTAAAGCATCTATATCTTCGTTTGTGTTCAGATGACTTAAAGAAATGCGAAGCGAAGGCTTATTAATTTGATCTTCAGGTAAAATTTCTTTGAGTACGTGAGAAGGCAACACGCTTCCTGATTGGCAAGCACTTCCTCGAGAAACAAAAACACCTTTCAGATCCAGGCTAAACAAAATTGTTGGAGTGACTTTCTCAGAAAAAGGCAACTGAACATTCAAGATGGTATAAATTCCGTTTGAATCTCCGTTTATTTTATAGCCTTTAAAGTTATTTTCTAATTGCTCAATCAGATAGTTTTTAAGTGAAACAATATAGGCTTTTTCAGATTCCAAGTTGTCATATGAAAGTCCCAAAGCTTTGGCAAGCCCGGCAATTTGATGTGTACTTTCAGTCGAAGGTCGGATTCCTTTTTCTTGACTTCCTCCAAAAAACAAAGGCTTTAAAGAAGTACCTTTTCTTGCAAAAACAAATCCGATTCCTTTTGGTCCGTGAAATTTATGTGCCGTTCCGACCAAGAAATCAACAGGAAGTGTGCGCAGATTGACCGCCACTTTGCCAATAGATTGAACTGTGTCAGAATGAAAGTATGCATTATATTCTTTGCACAAACCTCCAGCTTTTTGTAGATCTAATACATTTCCGGTTTCGTTATTAACGTGCATTAGGCTAACAAGCGTTGGTTTTTGGTCTGATAAAAGTTGTTGTAGGTGCTCTAAATTTATATTTCCGTTTTCGAGTAAATCGACATAAATAACTTCGATTCCGTATTCTTTTTGAAGTGCGATAACAGTGTTCAAAACCGAATGATGCTCTATTTTTGACGAAATAATCCGGTGTACTTTCAGCTGTTTTACCGCATTGGTTAAAATCCAGTTATTTCCTTCGGTGGCCGACGAAGTAAAAATAATCTCTTGTGAGGTAGCACCAATATAGTTAGCGATTTGTTTTCTGGCAGTTTCGATAATCACTTTGGCGCTTCTTCCTGGCGCATAAGTAGAAGAGGGATTTCCGAAGTTGTTTTTTAGCACATCGGTCATTGTCTCAATTACTTCTTTGCGAAGTTGAGTAGTTGATGCGTTATCTAAATAGGTTTGTTTCATTATGTTTCTTCAGATGTAAACCTCTAATAATTCTGCTTTTCCTTCCAAAGTATATTTGTTCAGAACAGCAGGAAGTAAGATTGTATTTCCCTTTTCGAAAGAAATTTTTTCTCCGTTATACAAAACCGAAAAACTTCCTTCTGTACACATATATACCCTAAAGGAATCGTTGTTTTTTTGCATTAAAACTTCTCCGTCAAGCGGAATATAATTTACTTTGAAGTAGTTGCTTTGGATAATCGTATTCTCAGAATTCTTTACTTTTGAATACTCTTTTCCGGTTTGTGTTGGGTTATAATTAATGGCGTCAAGCGCCAAATGCAGGTGTAATTCTCTTGGTTCTCCGTTATTATCGGTTCTGTCCCAATCATAAATCCGATAAGTAATATCTGAGGTCTGTTGAATTTCTGCCAATATGATTCCTTTTCCGATAGCATGCACAGTGCCGGTTTCTAAAAAGAAAACATCACCTTTTTTTACTTTTTCTTCTTTGAGAATGCTCGGCAGAGTTTTGTTCTTTAGATGTAGTAAATATTCCTCAGGAGAATATTTTTGGTTAAAACCAATGATGTTCCGAGAGTTTTGGTCTGCCTGAATAATGTACCACATTTCGGTTTTACCAGAAGAATTGTGGCGTATTTTTGCCAACTCATCGTTAGGATGCACTTGAATAGACAGGTCATCAGAAGCGTCTAAAAACTTAAATAAAAGGGGGAAATCTAATCCGAATTGCTCATACACTTTTTGTCCTAAAATTTCGTTGGGAAACTTGGCTAACAGTTGAGTAAATTCTTGGTCTTTATAAATGCCATTTGATATTTTGCTCCCATTGTCTTCTACGGTCGAAAGTTCCCAGCTTTCTCCGGTTTTGTCAGAGAATATCGGTTTGTCAAATAGAGTTTGAAGTTTGTTTCCTCCCCAAATTCGCTCTTTTAGAATCGGATAAAAAGTTAGTGGGTAAATATTCATTTATAAGATTTGAAATTAGCAGTTTTGATCGCAGTTGATATGTTTATTCACTTCCTTTATAACTAACAAAATTACGAGGAGTTTCATACAAAATAACTTCTAAATCTAAATCTGGTTTGATTTTTTTTCGAATTTTATTCCAAATCACTACCACAATATTTTCTGCAGTGGGGTTCACATCCATAAACTCTTCTACATCTAGATTGAGGTTTTTATGATCAAACGGAATTTCAACTTCTTGATAGATAATGTCTTTGAGTTCTTTCATGTCAATCACATAACCAGTTTCAGGGTCTATTTTTCCTGTTACGCTCACCGTGATTTCGTAATTATGTCCGTGAAAATTCGGGTTATTGCACAATCCGAAAACAGCTTGGTTTTGCTCGTCTGACCAATCTTTTCGATATAGCCTGTGAGCGGCATTAAAATGAGCTTTTCTACTTACGGTTACTTTCATAGGGTTGATGATTGTAGATGAACGATTTTAGATTTTAAATTTATGTTGTTCGAGATGATGATAAAATTCGTTGAAAATTATCTTAAACCACGCCGTGTAAATATCAGGGTTTTGCTGTATGTCTTTTCGAACCTCATCAATATCCATCCACTTCCAGGCCTCTACCTCATCAGGATTTATGATAGGTTCCTCGTTGTAATATCCGATCATCACGTGGTCTAATTCGTGTTCGGTAAGTCCGTTATCAAACGGAGCTTTGTAGACAAACGAAAACAATTCTTTCAAATCTGTGGTAAAGCCCATTTCTTCTTGCAATCGCCTGTTTCCTGCCTCGATATTGGTTTCGTTTTCTCTTTGGTGTGAGCAACAAGTGTTGGCCCACAACAAAGGGGAATGATATTTATCTGCTGCCCGTTGTTGTAGCATCAGTTCATTTTTATCATTTAGCACAAAAACCGAAAAAGCCCGATGTAAAACCGCTTTTTGGTGTGCTTCCATTTTTGGCATTAAGCCAATTTGTTTGTTATTTTCGTTTACTAAAACTACTAATTCTTCTTTTTCCAAAATATAAATATTAAATAACTCTACTCACAGTAAGTCCGTCTCTGATAGGCAGTAAGACGGTTTCTACTTGTTTACTTTGCTTTAGTAATTGGTTGTACTCGATTAAAACTTGTGTGGATTTGTCATTTTTTTTGACTTCTTCTACTACTTTTCCGCTCCACAAAACATTATCAGACAAGATCACTCCGCCTTTGTTCATCTTGGGCAAAATTAGGTTAAAATAATTGATGTAATTCTCTTTATCGGCATCAATAAAAACTAAATCAAACTTTTTGTCTAAAGTTGGTATAATGTCAATAGCATTCCCTAAATGCTGAATAATTTTATTTCCGTATGCAAACTTATCGAAATACCTACGTTGAAAACCAAACAGTTCTTCGTTGTTATCTAAGGTGTCTATACTTCCGTTTTCTTGTAATCCTTCGGCTAAACAAAGAGTTGCATAACCTGTGTAAGTGCCTATTTCTAATATGTTTTTAGGGTTTACTAACTTAGAAATCATACTCAAAACCCGCCCTTGAAAATGCCCGCTGAGCATTCTGGGCTTGAGTATTTTTTGATGGGTTTCACGATTCAGCTCGGCCAATAACCTGGGTTCGTCTTCTGAATGTAAGGCCACATAACTCTCTAATTCTTCTGATATGAAGTGCATATAAAAAATTTAAATACAAATATACAACTTTAAGCCAAATAACTTTCATAACAAAAAGATAAGAGATAGCTCTAAATTTGATGTTAATACAGTTTTTTTGTTAACTTTGGAAGGATGTTTTTGTACCTCCCAATTACTTAGACTATGCAAACCATTTCAGAGATAGCTCAATATACCGTAAAGTTCATCAATCAAACCAACCGCAGTGTGTTTCTAACCGGAAAAGCCGGAACGGGCAAAACTACTTTGCTCAAAGAAATCATTCTAACTACGCACAAAAACACAGTGGTGGTTGCTCCGACCGGAATTGCTGCTCTTAATGCAGGAGGTGTGACCATACATTCGCTTTTCCAACTTCCTTTCGGAGGTTTTTTGCCTACTCATACGGCGCCGCCTCAAATAGGCGAAACCTCAAAATTCGAAAACAGAAATTCGCTACGAAGGCATTTTAGGATGAATAAAACAAAACAAAGTGTCATCAGAAATATGGAATTGCTCATTATAGACGAAGTGAGTATGTTGCGGGCAGATGTGCTCGATGCTATGGATTTTATGTTGCAGTCAATCAGGCGAAATAATGAAGCTTTTGGCGGAGTTCAGGTGTTGTTTATCGGAGATTTATTACAGCTTCCCCCGGTAGTTCGCCATCAGGAATGGGAAGTTTTTAAAAATTATTACGCAGGTATGTTCTTTTTTCATTCGCATGTCATTCAGCAAAATCCGCTTTTATATATCGAGCTTGATAAAATATATCGTCAGACAGAACAAAGTTTTATAGAGGTGCTTAATAATCTGAGAAACAACCATATAACTCCTCAAGATGTTGAGCTCCTCAATAAATATGTACAACTTGATTTTGATGTTAAAAACAAACAGGGGTATATCACCCTGACCACACATAATGCGAAGGCTGATAGCTTGAATCAGACCGCTTTAAAAGAACTAAAAGGCAAAAAACACACGTATTATCCGCAAATAGTGGGCGAATTTCCAGAAAAAATTTATCCGATAGAAGAAGAATTAGAGCTTAAAGTCGATGCTCAAGTTATTTTTATCAAAAATGACTTAAGCTATGAAAAGCGCTATTTCAACGGAAAAATGGGAATTATACATGCACTCTCAGAAGAGGAAATTGTCGTTCATTTTCCGGAAGAGAACAAATATATCGAAGTAGAGAAACACGTTTGGGAAAACATTAGGTATTCGGTCGATAAAAACTCCAAAGAAATAAAAGAAGAAATGCTTGGCACTTTTACGCATTATCCGATAAAACTGGCTTGGGCCATTACGGTACACAAAAGCCAAGGACTCACTTTTGATAAGGCGGTGCTGGATGTAGCACAAGTTTTTGTTCCCGGTCAGGCCTATGTCGCCTTGTCGAGATTGCGAAGCCTTGGAGGATTAGTATTGTTAAGGCCTATTCAGCTCAATGGCATCTCAAACGACCCTTCGGTGGTGAGCTATTCAAAAAACAAATCAGCCAAAGAGCAATTAGTAGCAGAGCTGAATCTGCAGACCAAAAACTATATTCGAGAGTGTATTATCAAAGCTTTTTCGTGGAGAACCTTGCATAGCATCTGGAAAAATCATTTGCAAACCTATGTGTCTGAATTAGAAAAAAGCAAGAAAAGCGAATTTAGAAAATGGGCTGAAAATCAGTCACAGCAAATCGAAGGAATGTTAGTACATTCGGAGAAATTCATCAGCCAACTCAATGGTCTTTTTGAGACAGAACCCTATGATTTTAATTTTATAAAAGAGCGTTTTGATAAGGCTTTTGAGTATTTTTTCCCGAGGTTAGACAACATCGCATTTGAAGTATTATATACAGTCGAAAAAATAAAAAGAATAAAAAACATGAAAGGCTTGTTTGAGGAAGTTTCTGAATTAGAAGAATTTCAGATTAAGGCCGTTTTAGAACTTAAAAAAACCAAATTGATGGTGCAGGCTATTGCTGCCAACCGTCCTTTTTCGAAAGAAACTTTAAAATCCAACTCCATTTCGGAATACAAAATCAATCATTTGGTAAAAATATCTGAAATTATAAGAAAACACGCTTTGAATTTTGGCGAAGAAGAAGATTATGAAGAAGTATATTATGACAAACCTAAAAAGCAAAAATCTCAGAAAACTCCTACTATAGATATTACTTTGGCTCTTTGGAAAGATAAGAAATCAGTAGAAGAAATTGCTGCCGAAAGAAAGCTTACCGCAAATACTATCTACGGACATTTGGCAAAACTTATCGAAAAAAGAGCGGTTACTTTGACAGACGTGCTTCCTACAGATAGGATTGCCGAACTATATGAATTATTCAGTAATAACCCAAGCAAAACCTCGGGTGAACTTCGAGAAATTTCAGATAATCAATTTTCGTGGGAAGAACTGCGGTTGTACAGAGCTACGCTGAATTTGAAAAAGGAGTAAGCCATGGTAGGACTTTATTTTCACTCTTCCATGTAAGCAATTTATACCGGCAACTTCTTTGCTAATTGAGAGGAGTTTCATTATAAAATTATTTTTATTCTTATAAAAAGAAATTATCTGAACATCAACGGTACAACCAAATAAGATTTTTTGTTATCAAATTAAGACTTCAATTGATATTATTTTTTTAGGTTTGTATCTCCAGACTAATTAATTTATGGGCTTATTTAAACAAAATCCGTTTGGGCATATATTGTTTTTAAAACGATGGTTAATCCGTATCACAGGTGCATTGACACACCAGCGATATAAGGGTTTTAATCAACTCCACATCGAAGGTTCTGACACGCTTCGTAATGTGCCTGATACTAATGTGCTTTTTGTTTCTAATCACCAGACTTATTTTGCTGATGTTGTAGCTATGTTCCACGTGTTTAATGCCAGTCTTAAAGGCAGAGAAAACAGCATAAAAAACATTGGTTATCTCTGGAAGCCCAAACTGAATATTTATTTTGTAGCAGCCAAAGAAACGATGAAATCTGGAATTCTTCCTCGTATTATGGCTTATGGCGGAGCCATAGAAGTAGAACGCACTTGGAGAGCCAAAGGGCAAGACATACAACAAAAAAAAGAAGTGAATACCGAAGACATAAAAAATGTAGGTATAGCCTTAGATGACGGATGGGTCATTACTTTTCCGCAAGGAACCACTCGATCGTTTAAACCTATCCGAAAAGGTACAGCACATATTATAAAAACCTATAAACCCGTAGTTGTCCCTATCGTAATAGACGGTTTTAGGCGCTCGTTTGACAAAAAAGGATTGTATACCAAAAAGAAAGGAATATTACAATCGATGGTCATCAAAAAACCACTCGATATTGATTACGAAAACGAAACAGTTGAACAAATCGTAGAAAAAATAGAATATGCTATTGAGCAACATCCTTCGTTTTTAAAAGTAATTCCTTTAGAAGAAATTGAGGCACAAGAAAAACTTAATAAGATGAGAGAATGGAAGTATTGATTTAAAATAATTCAATAACACTAACCCTTTAAAACTTATAATATGAAAAAAGTAATCCTAACCGACCAAGCACCAGCACCGATAGGCCCTTATAGTCAGGCCATTTTATCAGGCAACACCCTTTATGTTTCTGGACAAATACCTCTAAACGCACAAAGCGGAGTACTGATGATGGGATCAATTGAAGAACAAACCAAACAAGTGATGGAAAACCTATCTGCTGTTCTCAAAAAAGCAGAAATGACATTCGAAAACGTAGTAAAGGTCACCATTTTTATTACCGATATGGATAATTTCTCAAAAATAAATTCGATATACGGCAGCTACTTTTCTGGTGGCTATGCTCCTGCTCGTGAAACAGTTCAAGTCTCCAGATTACCCAAAGACGTAAACGTAGAAATATCTGCGATAGCAATTAGATGATTTTTTAGGCACATTTGTTTGTAAAGTAATTTATTTTTTATAAATTTGCACCCTTCACAAGAACGGCCTCGTGGCGCAACTGAATAGCGCATCTGATTACGGCTCAGAAGGTTGCAGGTTTGAATCCTGCCGAGGTCACAAAAAACCCGTAATGCTTTAGATTGAGTATGTACGGGTTTTTTATTTAGTCGTCAATACGTTTGAATTCTCCTTTGGAGTTGAACTCTAATTCCAATCCGTTAGAGAGTTTTACTTCTTGCTTTCCGAAACGACCTATTTCTATCTTTTTAATCTCAGCATTTGGAAATTTGTCTTTTACATAATTAGTAATACCCGGCTGAATAAAACCGGTTGGAATTGCATTTTTATTACCGTCAACTTCTACCCATTCTCCCTTTGAATCGAATTCGATTTCTACGCCATCTGTGAACTTTACTTTATAATCGGTTGAAAATATTTCTTTATCCATTTTTACATAATCAACACTACTTTCTGAAAAATGAGCCGATATAAACTTTTTAGCTACCGGTGGTAATTCGTCTTTAGTAATTACTGATTCTTGTGCATTTATACCGATTCCGATAAAAAGGAAAAAAATCGTCAAATATTTAATTGTTGAACTTTTCATAACTCTGGTTTTTTTTTGAAAATTAGTATAACAAAGTTAATAAGAGTTTTGAAAAATATTTGTTATTTTTTGTTTTTAACAGAAGTTTCATTACAGATAATCGATTAAAAAAGATTATACGCATAAGAATCGTCCTTAACAAGTAACCCAAGTTTAAATACCCCAACTTTATCCCTATTGTCCTCTATGGTACATTCTTTGCTTTTTATTATAAAATTATTTTATACTCTTAATTTAAATTATCAACAATGAAAGATTTATTTTTTAAAGACTGGCAAACCCTATATCATATTGCGATTTGTTCGGTGATTTCTTATTTAGCACTTTTTCTGTTTATACGTATTTCAGGAAAAAGAACCCTTGCCAAACTAAACGCATTTGATTTTGTAGTAGCAGTTACGTTAGGTTCTACACTCTCATCGATGATTTTAATGAAAGTTACAGTTTCAGAAGGTTGCTTGGCGTTGATTATCATCATAGCCCTACAATATCTTTTAGCATTTTTAGCTAAGCGTTCAAAAACAATGGAAAATGCTATAAACTCTACCCCAACATTATTATTTTATAACGGTCATTACATTAAAGACACTATGAAAAAAGAACTGATTACCAAAGAAGAAATCTTGGCAGAGATACGGAGATATCGCATTGAGCGAATAGAAGACGTACGGGCAGTTGTTATGGAATTAAACGGAGAGCTTACCGTTATAAAAAAATCAATCCATGATAGCCAACTTACTTCATTAGACGATATTGATTTACAAGAATAAGCCGAAAAAGTTTGAAATAATAGTTTATTACTACTCAAATCATCCAACCATAAAGTAAATCATTAACGTTTACTCCCTATCCTATTGCTTTAGAAAGCGTTCGGTGTGTGTGTAGTTTGACGGATAGGCACCCACTTGCAACAACATCGGACGCAGTACAAATTCAAAATCTAAGGCTTCTACTTTGCCGTATTTATTCAGATGAAACTGCATAAATTCCTCTCGTAAAGCTTTGTTTTTCCAAATAGCTCTATAGGTATCAAAATGCCAATGTTCCAAAACAGCTTCTAAATTTTGATCGTTCCAAAATCGGATAATCAAATTACTGCCTTGCTTCTTCACTTCTACTTTTCCGTAGCCTTCTGATTGGTAAACTCCTGCGTAAGCGGCATTACTCAAGCTGGGCTGAGTTTCGGCTATTCGAGCGTTATGAATCGACTCTCTGGCTTGTTGGGACTGCTTGTAATAACGTTTGTAATTATCTAAATAATGGGCATTCCAATCTCTTTCAGGCTCACCCAGATAGGCATCCATCACTTGATAAGCAAGGGCAGTTCCGAAATTATTAAACGTATTGCCCACTACGATTATACCTAAATCCAACTCCGGCATCAAATACATAAACGTATTAAAACCATCGGTTGCACCACCATGGGTCAAAACCCGTTTGCCTTTATAATCTAAAATGCTCCAGCCCAAACCATAACTGGCTTGCGAATCCATAGCATTGGCCATTGGGCGAATGACTTGTGGTTTGTGAATTTCGTTCATTTGTTTTGGGCTGATAATCACTTGGTTTTTATAAGTGCCTGATGTTCCTAACTGCATGAGCATCCATTTATTCAAATCGTTTATCGAAGCATTCACGCCACCTGCCGGTCCGGCGTTATCCCAATTTCTTCTTGCGATAGACACTACTTCGCCATTGATTTCCTGATGCGGATAGGCCTTATTATCTTGTGTTTCTAAAGCAGAAAGTGTGGTAGTTGCTCGTGTCATTTCGATAGGAGCAAATAGTTTCTGTTTTAAGAATTCGTCCCAAGTTCTTCCGTCTGCATATTCGATGATTTGTCCTGCTAAGGAATACATCACATTATTATACACATAACCGGAACGGAACGGTTTTTCAAGATCCATATAGCGCACTTGATACAGTACTTCATCTCTGGTGCTTTGTGTCATAAATTGCAGTCGGTTACCTAAGATTCGACCCAAACCTACCTGATGCGTGAGTGCATCTCTAATGGTTAGCTCACGAGCTACCCAAGGATCTTTTAACTGAAACCACGGAATGTGTTTGGTGATTTTATCGTCCCAATCGATTTTTCCTTCATCGACTAAAATGGCCAAAGCTGCTGCCGTCATATTCTTGCTTACCGAAGCAATGCTGAATATAGTATTGGCATCAACCGCATCACCACTACCCAACTGCTTTTCGCCAAAACCTTTGGCATACACTACTTTTCCGTCTTTTACAACCCCCACAGCCATTCCGGGAATCTTCCAATCCTTACGGCCGTTTTCTACCCAACCATCAAAATCTTGTGGCAGACCTGTTTGGGCACACAGAATCGAAGAAAATAAACCCGCAAAAACGATAAGCCACAACTTACTCACACTAAAACACTTGCTTGTCATAGATAATATTTTTTAAATAAACTGAAAACTTTATAGATTATACTGCTGTCAGAATGAGGAACTACAAAAAATAGCCTTTTAGCTCCCCATCCGTTTGGTTGACATCAAACTTGTTTTTCAAATTTATAACTATTTATTGGTTTACCCTTTTATACATACCAGAACTTTTAGAAAGTGTTTTAGCCCCCTAAAAAGTCGGACATGATTATAGTTAAATAAATATAATA
>CAYPCZ010000035.1:0-25527 GCA_964409345.1 uncultured Flavobacterium sp.
AGCCGTCTACTCGATTGGCAACTGGTGTTCATTCATATCTGTCTGTTTGTCATTTATTTAGCTTTATTTTCTTGTCATTGTCAATCTGCACCAACCTATCCACGAAGCACAAATTTATTTTGTTTTTTTGAGCGTGGGCAATCCTAAAACCGTCCTGAAAGGCGGTTACGTGGGCTGGAAAGGCGGAAGCTCTTTTGCAAGCCTTTGGTTTGAGCGTTGGCTCGTGTGGGCTTGCAAATGTGCTTACGACTGTGGGTTGGCTATGAATTCATAATGACATTTTTACTCCGTTTCTTTTTAACCAATCTTCATGTTCACGGTAATTGGGCATTTTCTTGTCGAGTTCATTCCAAAATTCAGGTGAATGATTAGGATGTTTTAAATGAACCATTTCATGGGTAATGATATAGTCAAGCACCGAAACAGGAGCCATGATACATTTCCAGTGAAAATTCAGCCCGTTTTTGGGTGTCCATGATGCCCAGCGGTTTTGAAGTTCCAAAACCTTTATAGTTGTTGGTTTTGTTTGAAACTTTTCTTCTATCAATTTAAGTCGTTCCTCAATTTTTTGAAGACCCTTTGCACGATAAAAATCCTTAAAAACCTTTTCCGCTTTTGGTAAATACTTTTTGTCAAGATGAAAGAAACCACCAGAAATTTTCAATGGCACATCTTGATTTTCGGTTATTTGCAAACGGTAATTTCTGCCTAAATAAAGAAAGGATTGTCCATTGACATATTCTCGTTTTACTTTTCCCTGATTAAGTTCTTTCCATTTAGCCAGTTTCTGAAATATTTGATACTCTTTTGCTTTTACAGCCGCTTCAATTTTGTCGTCACTCGCTGTAATGGGGGCAAGCACTTTTATTGAACCATTTCGTTCAATGAAAATACTCACCGTTTTTCTTCTTTCGGTTTTTTCAATGTCAATATGGATACTGTCTAACTTCATCTTAATTCTGCTTCACGGTTTTTAGCCAACTTTAAAAGTTCTGTTGTCAATTCTGCTGCTTTTCCAGTCAATCCGTTAATTCGTGAATAATAAATTTCGTCTTCTATTCGTCCCGAAATCAAACGCTGTTCTGCTGGTTTATTCCAGAAGTTATTTATCTGTGCTGTTTCTTTCAGAATGAGTATCAAAGTATGTGACAATTCCTTTGTTTTCTCAATCTCTTTTTCATCTTCAATAGGCAGAGCAGATTTCAGAATTTCATAAAATGGTGCTTCAACAACTGAAACGCCTTCGGTTTCCACTTTTCTTCCTTCAGCCATTTCTTCTCGTAATCCTTCAAGCTGCTTTACTATTTCTTCCCAATTCTCTTTGTATGAATTTAAAATTGTTTCAAGGCGGTCTTTGAAACGACTGTATAATGTTGGGTCTTTTTCAAGATTCACTTTGATGTGCCAACGAATGGCATGTTCCATTTCAGATGCTTTCGATTTTGGTGTTTTGTTTAGATAATCAACTTTTGTCTTAAACTCATCTGAAAGGATAGAAACCTGTTGAACTTTTGTGTCAATACCTAAAGAATATAAATGCTTGTCAATTAGCTGGCGGACTTTCTGTGAAGCCCACTTCAAGTCCATGGTTTCGTCTTTATATCGGTCTTTAATTCTCCATAGTAAGTAACCCAATCGTTTTGCTATTACCCAGTATTCACCACCTGCCTGCGTATTGAAAAGCAAATCCAAACTATCGAAAAAACTTTTTGAATAAGTCAGTAATTCGGCTCTGAATTTTACATTTTTGGCTTGCTCAATACAACTTTCAGCAAATTCAAACTCCGCTGTCGGGTCTGTAAATTTCTGATTCAGGAAGTTTTCAATATCGTTTAAGTTGTTTTCTGTAAAGAGATTCAAAACCCTTTTATAACGAGCTTCCAATACAGGGATTTCTTTATTGATGTCACGGAATACATTGAGAAAGTGCTGTGCCTTTTCTTTGTCCTTGTCGGTATAAATTCCTAATGCTTGTTGTAAATGTTTGGTGATACCGATATAATCCACAATAAGCCCGAAGGTTTTACCCTTTTTGGTTCTGTTTACTCTTGTGATGGCTTGGAACAAGTCATGCTCTTTCATGATTTTGTCCAAATACATGACTTGCTCAATCGGTGCATCAAAACCAGTCAACAAACGGTCGCAAACACATAAAATTCCTATGCCTGATTCGGGCTTTTTGTATTGACCACCTTCTTCTTGTGAATAATCAAAGTCTTTTTTGAAACTGTTTACAGCATCCCAATCTTTGGCTTCACTTCTTGCCTTGCTTATATAGCCGGGTTCATTATTTCCCATGCCCGAAACAACGGCAGCTACTTTTAAAAATTCCAGTTGCTTAATGCGTTCATCATCTCTTTCTTCATCAGGTAATGCTTTCAATTGAGCAATTTTCTCTTTGATTGCCGTTTCCAGTTCATACTTGTATCGAACGGCTGCCACAATGCTTGATGCCACTACTTGTGCTTTAAAGCCATTGATTAAAATATCGGTGTAATAGTGTTCTACAATGTCTTTGGCTATTTCAGCAATCCTGTCTTTACTTTCCAGATAGGCAATAAATGAACCATAACGCCTTTGAATTTCTTCTCTTTCTTCCTGAGTTCTTTTTTGAAACAGGTCTTCAAATTCAGCATCAAACAGTTCTTTATCGTCTATTTTATCGTTGGAAACTTTACCGATATACTTGATTTCAACAGTGGCTCTGTCAGCCACGGCTTTATCAAACTTGTAGCTGTCAATCCACGGCTCACCGTTTTCATCCAGTTTGCCACCAAATCGTTCATGGGTTTTTATTTCGTGTCGTTCGGTTAGTAAAGGAGTTCCTGTAAATCCAATTCGCACGGCTTGCGGAAAAGCATTGAACAAGTTATCGCCCATATCTCCACCTTGTGTTCGGTGGGCTTCATCTACCATCAGCAAAATGCGGTCGCTGTTGTTGATGGTTTCAAATTTTTCAAACTTGGGAACTACTCCGGCATCAATCAGCGATTGTGCCGAAACATTGTTATCTGCCAAAAACTTGTGAATCATGACAAGATTTAAGTTTCCGGTATCATCATCCAAAAGGTTCAAATCAGTTTTACTGTCAATGATTGACAATGATTCATTGGCATATTTCAAGGTGTCTGCCAATTGGTCTTCCAAATCTACACGGTCAACGATGGAAATAATTTTCAGGTCTTTTAAATCATCACTGCTGCGGAGTTTTCGGATAAGAAACACCATAGTCAAACTTTTTCCGCTTCCTTGTGTGTGCCAAACCACGCCACCTTTCTCTTTGGGGTTTGTTCCTTCACGGAGATTACGAATGATTTTGCCAACGGCTCTGTATTGATTGTAACGAGACACAATTTTCACTTCCACGCCTTTCTTGATTTCCATAAATAGCGTGTAGTGTTTCAGAATGTCCACCAAGATTTCTTTGTTGAGCATTCCGCAAATCATTACTTCCTGCCTTTCTTCATCAGGTGGGAAAGCAACCGTTTTATATTCTTCGGGAAATATGTCCACCCAATTGTTGTAAAAATCAAAATCGGCACTAATGGTTCCCACACGGGCTTCATGTCCGTGGGTGATGATGCTGAATAAATTGTAGTGAAAAAGCCGTTCTTCGCCTTCTTTAACTCCGTAATCATCTTCTCTGGTATTGGCATATCGGGTAATCTGCAAAAATGCTTCGCTTAAAGGTTCCGCCACATCAAAATCTTTTGCCTCAACCACTACCAATGGCAAACCATTCAGAAACAAAACAATATCGGGAATAATGCCCTGACGGCTTGCTCCCGGAGTAAGCAAACGAAATTGATTGATGGCAATAAACCTGTTCTTTTCATAATTCTTGAAATCCACCAAACGAACCGTTGGGTTTACTTCTCCTGTCAGTTCGTTTTTGTTTACCGTTGTGCCTTTAATCAATAAGCGGTGAATTTCTTTGTTAGCTTCATGCAAAGTTTTGCCCGAAAAACTTTGAATCTCAGTAAGTAATTCTTCCAACTGTCTTTCAGTAAGCCATTCTCTGCCATCTGCCGTTTTGTTAATGGACTTTACCGTGTCTTTAAATACCTGGGGCAACAACACCTGTTTAAAATGTTCTCTCAAACTTTTTGCAGGGTCTTGCGGGACACCAATGCCTTGGTCTATCACTTGCCAACCTAATTGGCGAAGTTTATCTAAAAATGGTTTTTCTACATTGATATATTCAGCCATAATCAATTCTCTTTAATTGTATTTACATCAAAAACAAAAACGTAATCCTTCGGGTAAGCGACAAATTTTGAATTGTTTTCAAAAGTTTCTCCGGAGTCAAAAACGAATAAGTCTTTGACAATGTAAATTTCATTATCGTTTACCAATGCCACTTCAAATTTGTTGGGCTCTGAAATGCCTTTGTTTGTTTCTGATCCTGAAATGATGAATTGGTTGTCCGAAATTGCTTTTACTTCCAGGTACTTCCATTCATCATTTTCGTTTTTGTATTCTATATCATAATGAAGCTTATCATTTTTATCCGGTGTGGTTGAATTACCAGATACCCATTTAACATTTTCAATACCATATTTATTTACCAACGTATTATATACCAGTAGTTCTGCCTTTTTCCCCTTTCTTTTTTTTCCTCTTTCAACATGGCCAGAATGTACCCAGGAGGAATTTCCATTCACACTTGACGCTTGAATGATTTTACCATTTTTACTGAGCTTCGCATCAATCAATGAGCCGACTAATTTTGACGAATCATTATCGGTATCATTTTCCCTTTGTTCTTCTTCTCCAAATTCTTCTTTTAAACACTGTTCAATAGTTTCTGCATTTCCTTCGAAATAGAGCAGACTTCTAATTTCTTCGTCCGCAATATCTACTTCTTCAATTCCATATTGCTCCAATAATTTTTCATATTGATTGACAATAACAGTATCGTCATCTATGCCATGGTTTAGGTCAGTATTAAAATGAACTAAGGTTTCCTTTGTCACTATTGCCTGATAGTCAAAAGTTAAATTGAATTTATTGCTACTGATGGTGTTTTCTAATTTTGATATTAGCTTAGTGTTGAAATCATTTAAATTGCATATGAATGTTTTCTGTTCCTCGGGGTTTTCCTTTAGGTTTATCCAAAGCAACTTTTTGAATTTAAATTCGTGACTTTTTATACAATTCCCCAATTCATTTTTATGGTACCAATACAAGCCTTGGGGAGTTATATCATTTACGTTAAGGTTCAATGATTCGCATAAAAGTTTTATGAGTTCAAAGGATGCCCGATTTTCAAAGTTGTCGAAATCTACATTGGTATAACTTTCCGGTATTTGTATTCCCAATCCCGTAAAAACCTTTTGCTTCAATGAATCTAAGTTTTCAATCGGCTCTTGAAGTTGTTTTCCCTTTGAGCTGAATATATTGCTCCAGAAATCTATCTCAACCCGTGAAACACCTAATAAGGCAAAAGACTCTTCAATAATTTCCTTGCTCAAATCCTGACCGGCAAGGTGAATAGTATCTTGTATATCGTTTTTAAGGATTTGCCTAAAATCGTTTTTCAAATCATTTACTTTAAAAATGATGCACATCATTTCTGCAAAAGCATCACAGAACAATGAGTCTTTCCTTAGCCCGTCAACAGTTTGAATAAAACTTTCCTTGAAATAAAAAGTATCCTTCTCGTTGATGAATTCCTTATCTTCAATGGCCATTTCAGGGTTATCTCCAAAGCTGAAAAAACCTTTATTTACAATGTGAATAGTACATTGTTTTAATGTTTTTGCTTCTTTTCTCTTAGTTTCCTGGTCGGTAATTCTCTTTTTCAAATTAGGAGATTCGAGCCTGTAGGCCAGCAAGTAAGGTTTCAGGTTTTCAAACAATTTTATTAAATCAGCATCGCAGGGATTGAATTCCAAGCTATCCCGGTTAATCTCAATCTTAAACTCTTTCAGACTTTTTACACCAAAATACTTTTCTACATTATCCTCACCAACCCTCTTGGGTAGATTGATGATTGGGATGGTGCTGATAATTTTCTTCGGCAAAACAGAATTGTCAGAATAATAAATTTGATTGGCAGGTAGATATGCCTCCTTATTCCCTGTTTTTGAAAAGAAGTTTATATCATCTGGTACAGGATAGGTTGATTCTTGTTTTACCAAACTTTCCAATGCTATTTTATAAATGGTTTGGGTAGCTTTCCCAGTTTGGTTTTTATCCTTTTCAGGAATTGCCTGTAATATCTGATAAACAGTTTCCGGAGCTAAATCATTAAACGACTCTTTTGCCCCTAATTTTATCAGAATGGATTTTACTTCGGTTTTATTTATTCCAAACTGTCCGAGAAAATCGAAGTCAATTTGAAAATCATCGTTTATCAGTTTGTTCAATTCCTCACCACCATCTTCCAAAATGTATTTGGTAAAAAGGTTTGCCTTTATAAACTGGTAACGAATGTATGAATGCGTGGGAATGATTGTAGGACGCCATCTGGTGAAAAACCAATCTATTTTTTCATTATTGGTTTCTAATTTTTGACGGATAGTCTCATCTTTCAAAGCAAGCAGGATGATATGATTCACTGGTAAACGGCTAATCAAATCCATATCTTTAATTTTTGAAAAATACGTGCCTTTGGCTAAGCTTCCCCTGTCAAAATCATCCGGATAATCGGTTCCGTTTTCAAATATGTAATTGAAAAAATCAATCTCTTCCCATCGATTGGTGATGGTTTTTATTTCTATTCGTGAATACTGGTTTACCCCCAGCCATAAAAAGAAACTTTCCACCAACGCTGACTCTTCGTTGTCAAAGCTCCAAAAATCAATAGCTGCCAAATAATTAGCTGGCTTTAAAAAACCATTGTAAATAATCTCTGTGAGGTGACCGCCTGGGTATGTTTCACTTAGGTATAGCAATTCAGCATCTGTAATTTTCTTAGCCTTTGAAACAAGCGGTACCGATATTTTTAATTTTTCCTGACGGTTATCTATGTTTTTAAAATTGGCGAAAAGAGCCGCTACCATTTCTTTAATGCAATTGATTTTATCATCTATTGCCTCAATGGATTTTAAGGCATCCTTAGTGCCGGTAATAATTTTATCAATGACATTGTTACTGTCATAGGGTTGCAGATTCACAACTGACTTAATGCAACGTTGCAACTCCCTTGATTTGGGTTCTTTTTTGTCAAATCCCTGTTCAAATTTTGAAACCAGCAAATCATACAATTCCGATTTCATAAAGTCAACCTTAACGGAATTCGGAATATTAAAACTCTCTTCTGACCGCACAACGGGTGTAAAAGTTAAATCGTCTTTTGATATCACCTTGCCTGATTCATTCACCAAAAGTGACATGCGGTCCTGTTCATCTTTGAATGGAATGACCTTAGACAACTGGGCTATCAGTTCGGCCCGAAGCGGGATGCTTATTTCGGTGCCTGATAAATTGTCCATCTTTTCAACCAGGTAGCTGTGCTCATAAAAATCGTGGCTGAATGGATTGGGCAATTCGTTGTTTAACGGAATACATAATTCCGGCAGCACTTCAGGGAAATGTTCCTGAAAAAAACCATTGAACTCATCGTTGTAATAAATGGTATTGTCACTGGCATTATATGCGTTATTGATACAAGGATATATTTTCTCCGTTTGCTTCAGTTTTTCTAAATCAGCATAAAAGGTTTCAATCAACTTTGAATCGGAAGCTTTGGATATCGGACCAATGAGTTTGTAGGGTCTCCAATCAACTTGTTGCTCCGTTAGATAGTTGGCACATTCTTTAAGCAATTGTACCAACTCCTTTAAAATGAACTCATTTTTCTTGGATTCATTCAGGTGGTTACGGCTGCTGTTTAATTCAAAGGTTCCGTGAATTATGCAGGGCAGGGATATGCTTAATTGCGTAGGGAAAAAATTGAACAGTTTTCTGTAATTGTCTGACAAATCTTCTTGAAAAGCCACTTTGAGGTTGTAAGACTGCTGCTCATTTTTGCTTTTGTCCTGATACTCGGGCGGTAAAATGTTTTCCCTTGAAAACACTTTCCATTGTTTGTCTTTTATGCTCACCTGCTCAAAGTGTTCACCGGGAATTTTGTCGCTGACCAATTCTGTTCGTTCTGCTCCTTTTTGAATGGTAATTTTTTGAATGTTGTTCAAAAACAATAGAATTTCTTCCCGCAATTCAGCCAGTTGATGCTCAATATCGGCTTCAAACTCTTTTCTGTAGCTAATGGCAATAGTAGTTGTCCATTCATCTGGGTTAGATGTTTCTGATATTTCAGGAATAGCCAATACCGGGAAAGGAACGGTTTGCTCTGCCAGATTTCTTTCGCTTCTGATTTGGTATTTTGCTTCATCACTTAAGTTCAATTGGTTGTTGAAAACATCAGCGGCTATCTTTTCAGAAAAGGAAATTTGGCAATCATTGCTGTAAATATCCACTTGTTCCGACCAGTTGAGAATGGAACGAAAGCCCAGGCCCTTGTTGCCGATATAACTGATTTTGGTTTTGGTGCTAAGGTTGGCCAGCATCAACGATTTTATACCACCTGTTTCAAATGGTTCGCCCTGGTTTGAAATACTCAATTTGGTATTTTCCCTATCCCAGTTAATCCAAACTTCATTGGAGCCGACATCATCGGCATTTTGCAGTAATTCCAGCAATTGCCTTCCGTTGTATTCTTTGGTGAGTTCCCGTTCACGATTGTAATCGGCAATAAACCTGTCCGAATTATCCCGGAAGGTTTTCAGGTTGCTCTCTATGAGTTTTTCTATGTCTTGCTTAAAACTCATACAGTTGCTGCTTCATTTATTTTTACCTGCTTCCTTCCACTCAGCAAATCCTCCATCAAACCCTTTTTAAGACTTTGCATTTTCTGTAAGTAGGTTTGTTCGGTTTGGAGTTTGTTGTCTATTGCTTTTAATCTCTTCACAATAAACCTTTGTTCATCCAGTCTTGGGATAGCGATTTTTAGTTTGTGTAATCGACTTCCCTTGATTCCTAATACTGTTGTTCCAGTTGCTTCTGAAAAAAGTTGTCGCTGAAATCCATCAGACATCAAGCAAAGAGCTAAATAATCATTATCAAGTAGGTTATCAAATCCTCTATACTTAATAACCCTTTGTGCCAATGCAACATCTTCTTTGTTTATTTGAGCAACATTACCTAAAGGAGCTTCTGTTGTAAATAAAACATCGCCAAGTTTTACTTTACCTCTCGACATTGCACTTTCAAATGAATCTTCTCGGATATATTCCTTTGAGATTTCATAGTCAATATATCCAAATCGTATGTTCTTGGCAGTTACAAGAAAAACTCCAAAATCACTTTTAGGTGGAGTCTTACCTCTATAATCTACATAGTCTGTTGACTCTTCTAAAGACATTTCATCCCACTCCCTCGGTATCCACCCCAACTTACTTTCCTTATACAACTCCGGTGCATCCTCAAAGCGGGGGCGGAGTTTGTTGGTGTTCAGGTCTATGCCACGGGTAAACAAATCCTGCAACATGCCTTGCTTTATGGCCTTGTATTTGGCAATGGCGGCTTGGGTTTTTTCTATCACCGCATCGGCTGTGGATAGGATTTTGGCGATTTTATCTTCTTCGTCTTTGGTTGCAGGAAAATCTATTTCAATTTTTTCAAGTTCTGATTTATTCAGTTTGCTCCTTGTACCTGAATTCAAATACTTTGTTATGTCTTTATGAACAAGTGAGTAGAAAATAAAGTCCTGATTAAATTCCGGCTTTGCTCTAAGAATGTGGGCATGATTATTAACCCAACTCTTCCCACTTATCTTGTATGCAATTGGTCTTGTATGATATTCTTCAAAGTTTCCTCCGTCTTCAGCAAGCAGAATTAAATCTTCATCAAATATGTATTTATCAATATAGCCTTGAATTCCATTAGCACCATAGTAAGGAATATTTCCTTGCATGGTCTGACGTATTTCATCATTGATTGGAACTCTCAGGTTATCGAGAATATCGCAGCACTCAGAAATTTTATTTTTTCGCTTACTATTCATACCCCAACTCTAATAAATAAGCGTCAAATAATTCGGTTTGCGTTTCTCTATCACTAAGGATATTTTGCAATGTTGTGGTGTATTTCTCCCAAACATTCTCTATTGCCTGCAACAATTGGCGTTGGTGGGCTTGCAAATAGTCGTTCACGGTTTGTTGTAAGGTTCGCAGCCAGCGTTGCATGATGAGTTCTTTGGCTTCATCGGGCGTAATGAGCAAGCGTGCCTGGTCCACCAATGCCTGTTTGCGGTCTTTTATTTCCTTAATTTTTCGTTTGCACACTTTTAGTTCTTCTTCCAGTTCGCTGTGTTTGGCTATTCGGCTTTCTTCCGTTTCAAGCCGTGCATCCAATCGTTGCACATCTGCAAGAAGTTTTTCTGCTTCCTTGGTCAAAGTGGTTACTTCTTCTGCCAGTTCGGGCTGTTTTTTCAATGCCTTTTCGTTGGCTTTTAATCGTTTGAGCAGCAACTTATATTCCTTATCGGCTTCTTTGCGTTCGCCTTTCAGTTCTTTAATGCTGTCTTTGTGTTCTTTCAGTTCCTTGCTTCGCCATACTTCGTAATCTTCTTCGTTCCAAACATCATCTTCCAGTTCGTTTACTTCGTCAAATTTGGCTTGCAGTTCATCACGCCTTGCTTCATTGTCCTTCAATTCTTTCAATACTTCAGGAAACTGGCTTTGCAAAATTTCATCATCGGGTATCAATTCGGCATTCCAACCGCTGGCAATTACACTTTTTATGTCGTTGGTAATGCTGTTCCAGTATGCAGCAAACGAGCCACGGCTTTTAAAGTCGTCTAAAATGGTAAGTGCATTCAGTTTTTCGGTCAGCGTTTGGGAAAAATCATGGTATAGGTCAAACACATTGGCTTGTCCTTGGGGTAATTGCTCAATGGCAGGAATTTGTTGTTGCCACCACTCGGCAATGGCTTGGGTGTATTGGGCAAAAGCAGTTTTTATTTCTTCGCTTTCGTCAAATAGTTTTTTAATGTCCTCTTTGTGAGCAAGGGTTTCCGTAAATTTCAGGTAATGGGGCTTTAAAGGCTCAAAAAGTTTGGCTTCCAAACCTGCATAGCAGTTGAAATAATCGTTCAATGCTTTTACTTCACTTTCGGGAATTCCACCCTGTAAATGGGCATGCACATCCTGTGGTTCAGGCGGTGGTGCATTGTCCACAAACCTGCGTATGTTGAAATTGAAATCTTCATTTTCCAGATTGTTGTTTTCGTCAATGACTTTGCTCTTTGCCACCAACTTGCTGTATTTGGATGTTTCCTTTTTGTGACGGTAGGTGTAGGCAATTTTCTCCAAATCTTCGGGTCGAAGTTTGTTTTGGTTTTTGCCCTCTTTGTATTCACGGTCGGCATTGATAAAAAGCACATGGTCTCTTTCGTGTGCTCCGGCTTTGTTAATCACCAAAACACAAGCACCAATGCCGGTTCCATAAAACAGGGCAGAAGGCAATCCAATCACCGCTTCCAGATAGCCACGGGCAACAAGCCACTCACGGAATTTTTTTTCCTCACCACCACGATACAACACTCCGTGCGGCATGACCACAGCCATACGTCCGGCATTGTTCAACGAAGCCACCATGTGTTGCACAAACATGAAATCGGCTTTGTCTTTGTTGGGCATCCAAAAACTAAAGCGTTCTTTAAATTTCATGTTGGAGGCGCTGTAATCCTGCGAAAAAGGCGGATTGGCAATCACAATGTCAAAGGTTTTTAGTTCGCCATGCTCCTGATGTAAAGGATTAAGCAATGTATCGCCATTTAAAATTTTGCTGTCGTAAATGTTGTGGAACAGCATATTCATTTTACACAGACCCCAAACTGTTCCGCTTTTTTCTTGTCCGTATAGTGTGATGTTTCGTGCCGAACCGTATCGGCTTTCCACATAGTTTTTGCATTCAATCAGCATACCGCCACTGCCCACAGTGGGGTCATAGATTTCAGCATTTTCTCCCGGTTCTAAAATGTTTACCAACAGTTTTACAATTTCATTGGGCGTGTAGAATTCTCCTGCTTTTTTCCCGGCACTGTCGGCAAAATGTTTGATGAGATATTCATAAGCAGCCCCCATCAGGTCAGGGAACTCCAAATTATTATCCCGCAAATTCATTCGGTTGAAATGCTGAATGAGCTTTCGCAAATCTTCATCACTGATTTGCTTGTTGTTTTTACCAAATGTTTTGTTGAAGTTGATGTTGTCCTGATTGAATACACCGTCCAATTTGTCAAGGTTTGCTTCCTGTAAAGCAGCTAAAGCCTTGTTGAGATGGTCACCAATTTCTTCTGTTAAATCTTTGATGAAATTGTATCGTTGTTCTTCACCTTCACTGTCAATGTAAGTTTCGGGGTCACCGTCAAGTTTTTTCCACCTTGCAGCAAGGGGAACAAAGAAATCATATTCAGGTGCATTTTGTCTTTCCAGTTCTCCGTAAAGAATCTCAGGGTCGCTTACGCCACGCACATCAGTTAAAGTTTTCTTTCTTCTGTCACGGTGCACTTCAAACTGGTCGTTTACCCGTTTCAGAAACAACATGGAAATGATGTATTCCTTATATTCAGATGCGTCCATGTTACCTCTAAGGATGTCGCACGCATCAAAAAGGAAAGTTTCTAATCTGGAAAGTGAAATTTTATTAGCCATATATATAAATCAATTTTTTATTTTCAAAAGTAACAATTTAGCACGGGTGCGTAAGCAAAATTGCAGCTCTTTTGCAAGCTTTGGTTTTGAGCGTCGGCTCGTGGGGCTTGCAAATGTGCTGCAATGTGGGTGGGGTTTCTTTCTTCTTTTTTTGCGGGGGGAAGAAAAAACAAAATAAATTTCCATCAAAATTGCCCTGTCCTATCAAAAAGCTAAATCCTTTCTTATTTTAATTTTGTCAATATAGTATCTGTCTGGTCGTCTGTCTTTTTACACTTGTTGCCAACTCGTTTATACCCGCATGTTTCAAACACATATCCTGTCTATTTGGCAAGATTGGCGCAAGTTTTTCGAGTTTTAGTTGCGTTTATTTTTTTAATAATTATATCAAATATAACTATAAAAGTTAAAATGCAAAGTTATTATTATTTTTTTAACGCATACTGCTTGTATATGTATAAATCTTCCTTGCTTATGCGAGCGTCACGCTCGTACCAGCAGGGGAATATGGCTCTTTTCTTGTTATAACTACTCATAAAACTAACTGCTGTAGTTCGTCAATCTTCTGTTCAATAGTCATATAATTCCTACCTGTTAATATTTCTACAAACAAAAAGCACTTCTTCGTTTACATTATTATTTTTATTTAGGGCATAATTATATTTTCCCAAATTATATTCTAAAACCTCAAAGACATTAAAAGACCTTAGTAATTCACTAATTTCCTCTATTGAAGGAATGCCATTATTTCTATATGACATGACTATGTGTGAATGGAGGTGATTGTTAATTAGAATTCTCAAATCATTCAAAAAATTATTTTTATCCTCGAACTCTCTAGATGCATTTATTACAATCTCTCGATTATTTTTATTAAAATTTATATTCTCTGGGATATCGTAATAATTTACCAATCCTTCAAGAAAATGATATTTACTATGATAAGAGGTGGAACTTTCCTTTTTGAAATATGGAGGGTCTATATACACCAAATCTGCATCTAAAGGACAATTTAAAGCACTAAAATTATGAGCTGTATTTAATCTTCCATTATCAATGCAAACCTGATCCAACTCTTTTATGAATCTTATAAAAAGTTCTTCGAAACTTCTTTCCCACGTCTGCTTATTTCCAAAATTACCCGTTGTATAATTCAATCTCATATTTAGATTTCTTCTATGAAATAAATTATAAGGTCTTTTCATAAGACAGCTTTGAAAAAGAATATACAAAGCACTACATCTTATATTTTCATTTTCTAATGCTAATACATTTTGTATATAGATATCTATTTGATTGTTCTCTTCATCGGTAAAATAGATATCATTGTAATATTCTGCGATATGATTTAAATAATTGATTTCTGGAACTCTGTCAAATAACCCAACTGCATTCTCATACGTCAATTCATTTGTATTTTGTTCGATTAGTTTTCTCCCAATTATAGTATTAAATTGAAAGATGTCATTGTATAAAACTTGTTTCTGATTTAACTTAGCAAAATAAGAGAATGAAGCAGAACCGCCAAAAACATCTAACACAGAATCAAATTCCAAGTTTGCTTCATTTACTATAATGTTCCAGATTTTGTCTACTATTTTTCTTTTTGAACCATAGTATCTAGTTTGGGGTAATACTATATCTGGCATATTTCTTTAATAAATTCTTTTAGTTTTAAAAGTTCAGGTTCAGCAATACACTCCAGTGCTAAACCCTGATGACCAAAAAACGGTACTTTGAATTTGTATGGAGTAACTGCAAACTCTTCTCTTGGAGTATTGTAAGCTTGATCGGTAAAGAAATGCCTATAGTTATCTATATTTTGATCACTCAAAAATCCTAAAAGGATAAAAGTAAAATCTTGTAAATTGGTATTTGTTATCTGCTTTAAATATTCAATATTATTATTATATTTTTTTGAAGTATCATAAACGTTATCTTTAGTGAGTGTAGTCTTAGCTTCTAAAAAGTAGAATTTATTATCTTTAAAGATTACGAAATCAAACTCCGCCTTTGATTCTCCATTTATACACAATTCAACATTACTTACGAAATCAAGATTTAACTCTGTGAGTAAGTCTTCAATAAGGTCTTCGTAATATTTTTCAACTAAATAAAATGACAATTCAGCCTTTAGTATATGCACCTTAAGCTTTTCCTTTTTCTGGGGTTCAGAATTTACAAAACCTTCTGTATACCTATCATCTTTATGTTTTAAATAATGTAGCAAATTGTATTTCTTACCTATTTTTTGTTCGGTATAAATTCCTAAAAGCTCTTTTTCAACATTCTCATCTGGAAGAAAGAAATTGAAATTTGATAAATCATTTAAATTCTTAAGAACAATAAACTCTTCAAAAAAACATTGATAATCTGCTTTTATTGGTACAATTCTATCTATATATAAATTATGCTTAAGGTTACACAATAGTTTATTAAAGTCTCCTTCTTTACTTTTTTCTTTAAAGTTTTGAATAAGTTCTGAATCATACAAAAGTGTTTGTGTCCGTTTTCTTAAATAATTTTCTTTAAGTAATTGCCACAAATAAAGATTAGAGTTTTCTTCTTTTATGTATTTTTTTGAATCTACATTATACTTTAACAGAATATGGTCATTAACTTTAATTCCTATAACATTTTTATCTTCTAAATTTTTATCAACAACAACAAAGTATTCATCATTATTCAAATCAAAGTCTAATTCGCTAGTTAGTTCATGTTCATAGTTGATCCAAAAATTCTCTATATCTACATCAATCATTTCCAACGATTCTAAATTCAGTAAATCAGCTTTAATATATAATAATTGAGGCTTCAAATTCTCCTGACTAATTACTTTTATATACTGACCTGCTTTATTTAAATCATAGATTGTGGAAATACTTTTTATCGAATCTCTTAATTTCTCCTCATTTAGATTGTCTATAATTTCACCTATTACATTTATCGTTTTAAATTTATCATTTAAGCTATTCTCAACTTCTCTCTTTTTAGGCAATGTAGAATAGATGGAAAACTTATCTTTAAAATAATACAGAAAATCTTTTGTTTTAAGTTTAGATAAGAATGCTTCACTTCTTAAATAATGTGAATTTAAATGGATAGCAAGAGTATCGAAAAACTGTTCCTTTGTATACGTATATTGACTATTTCCGTCTTGATGTAAATATTCATCTTTATTTATTCCTAACATCTCATAAAAATCATCAGAGAATAGAGAAACTGCATGTTTTACATCTTCTTGATCATCCGTAATGTTTTCTAATTTAATGTATACATCATAACATAGATTAAACAATGCCACTAGATAAGGATCAAGTTTCAAGACAATTTTATACGCAAATATTTTGTTATTATTATCAAACATACTACAAACTTGAATTAGTATAGTTTTCAATTATTGGTTTAAGCTTTGGCTGATACTCGAAATGCTGTCTATACAGTTCCAATAGAGTGAATAAATCTTCGAAATCTTGAATATCAATTATATTAAGCTTATAATCCTTCAGAAACTCATATTTATCTAAATATGAATAGTTCAATTCCATTGAGGCAGGAACAAATATTGAAATATTCTTAAAGAAAGTTTTCTTGTCAAAATTCAAATATTCAATACTGCTTTTTATTTTCAGCATTTCATTATCGATTACCGATATATCTTTACTGAACACAAAATAACAGAAGGTATCAGTTTCATAGTTGTAATAATATCTCAACTGGCTAGTAAACTCTTCAATTTTGATATTGAAACTGTCAAGGTAATATTCCAGAGGATCAAAAAACTTACGATGTATATTTTTGAAAGCATCTACATTTACATCCAGATCTTTTTTAGTTTCATTAAATATTTCAAAAAGAGAGTTATCTTTTAATGCTTTTTCTAAACTCTTCTTTTCTGTTTTACCAAAAAGTATATCTGAAATCCTTTGTATCAACAGTCTATTACTAGTTGCATCAGTTTCTTTAGACAATTTTTTGAGTACTTCATTAGTATCTTCATCTGAATTGAATAACTCTTTTAAGTAGTCAATTAAATCTTCTTTATCCTTTTTCTCTGTAATTGGATTTATAGCAATTATATGTTGACCTATACGTTGGTACAACGGCTCATTTGTTGATTGGATTAGATTACTATCTACTCCATCCGTTAATGCTAAAATTAGATAATGACCTTTGACTTTATTAGACAAATCAATTAATTCTCTGAGTGATGTAAGAAAATGAGAAAATCGTGCTTTTGACTTTTCTCTAATTTTTTCTACTTCATCAATACAAAAAATAATGTATCTACCTGTCTGTGACAATATATTCAAAAATAACACAAGTATTTCCCTACGTTCATAATCTTTTAACTGACGTAAATCTTGTTTATCAAAGTATCTTTTACTATTTAATCTCCCTGTACCTAAATAAAATATATTTCTTATTTCAGTTACTTCATTAGAAGAAAATAATTTTTTTGTATATTCTTCTATAGCACTAAAATTATCATTGTAGTTATTAGCAAGTGATGCATAGTCAAAATTTTCATCAACCAACTTCCTTACACCTTCAATAATATAATTTGTGTAATTATCTTCCACTATTCTCAATAGATTAAGGATAATGTCAAAATTATCTGCATCTGCTCTGTAGTATAAAACCCTAATACTCTTATGATTACTATAATATAGAGACAAATATTTTAAAATATTTGTTTTTCCGTTTCCATAGTTCGCTGTTACGATTGAAGTTTGAAAACGTTCATCTTTTATCGTGTCGATTTTAGCTTTAATTTTACTTTTAGCATCGTCTTGATCAACGATAAAATAAGGTAACTCAGGAACTTTTCCTTCTTTCACATCTGCTATAAAGCTATCTGATGGTTTTTGAGAAATTTTATCCCATAATTGAGGTGCTGACATAATCGTTTATTTATTAAGTTCTTTAATTCGAATATTTACAACAGGTCTATTTCTAATGAAATATTGATTTTTACCCGAAATTGCCTGAACAACATTATTAAAGAATATATTATACTTGTTTTTTTCTGATTCGTAAAATTCTGAGATAAAGTTCTGAAAAGATTTTTTTCCCATTTTCATTTGATCTGCGATATCCTGTAATGATAAAAAGCCCAACTCATTCTTTGGAGTAGTTTCATAAATGTTTATAAAAAAATCAATCTTCTCTTGAAACTTGCTTTTCGGAATAATCTTCTCTTTATAATAATCGTCAACTAATTTTTTGACTTTCTTATAAGGTTCTTCAAGACCTTCATTAAATATTATATCTAAGAATCCTTTTTTTACATTAAAATTTTTATCTAGAAAATCTAAATCTTTTATCCAACGTTCTCTTACTTTACTAAAATTTTTTTCATTACTAGCCTCAGTATATCTAAAATGTCTGATGTTGAATTTTTCAACAAGAAATTCAAAATGGATTTCTTCAATACTTAAGTTTTTTACTTTTTTTTGAACCTTCTGTAATAATGATAATGAGATAAAAAAGTGAAAGTCACTTTTAATAATTGAGCTAAACAGAACTTCTTTTTCTTTTTTGCTAAGTCTAAAATCATTACTCCGGTAACTTACTAATGTCTCTCCTATATCTTTTAATTTATTATTATGATCTACAAACTCTAACTTATCTTTTGCCAGATTAATAAAGTATGAAGTAGCTTTATAGGTACTAAAAATAGATTTTTCAAATTCATTCCCTCTTTTAGCAAGAGACTCGTTAATAATTCTTTTTTTCTTTTCTTTTGATATTCCTATTAAGGTATCGTAAGATTTTTTTATAGAATCGAATGAAGGTATACCGTGAGTTAAGGACTCGTTAGGATTTTTTTTATACAAATTGTATAGCTTTTTTATCAGATAGAGATAAAACTCAACATAAAAATCGGATTTAGATATCTCATTATTGCTATTCCTATCTTTAATAAATTTGCATACCCATTTCACAGAATTTAAATTCTGATTATATGGTCTATGTAAACTTTTTATATAGATAATCGATTCCAACTAAATACTGAATTTGAAACGATAAAAGTAGTGAATTTAGAGGAATAAAATAAAAGTATATAGATTTATTTAAAAATTATAACTTATTGATTTACAAATCAGTCAATTATTAAAAAACAAAAATAATATTAGTATGTTCGATATCCATTTTCTTCAGAATAAAATTAGATAAAAACACCAATTTCTAATTATCACTATACTAAGATAAGTAAAAAATTCTCATTCTCTGAAAAATACCACCCGAATTTCCTCAATACTTTCCCTAATTTCATTACACTTCTATTTGTAACGTTGAATTTGGCTTTATAGACTGATTTAGCTACGATTTGTATAGTGTTCAGAAATTGTTTGTGGTTTATTAAATAATAGAAATAAAGATATGATAAGCTTTAATGAAGGAAAACTTCTAGATAAAAACGCATTCTTGGTTACCCCCCGTTGATTAACTAATTGATATTTTTATCATATCTATTTTAAATTCAAAATAGAATTTATATATTATTCAGGAATATTTACACCATATTTTTTTTCAAATTCTGTAAAGAAATTTTTAAGAGAATACCGTTCATGCCTGCAAATGTTATATATCGTTGATATGGGTAAGTCATAACCATATGAAGACTTTAATTTACTTAATGTGGAAGAAGATAACCCACACAAATCAGCATATTGATTTTGAGAAATTTGAGTGCCTTTTTGATCATAAAATGTTCTTAAAAATTTATCGGCAATGAAATTACATAAATACTTATTTACTAATGCATTTTTAGTATTAAGTTGTTCTTTATTAATTTTATGTGCCATTTAATTTGATTATTGTAAAGTCAAATGAAATAAATATTTAAAAATTAACTGTTCGCTATAGCGAATGATTGAAATTTATTATATATTTGTTCTAAGATTACATTCATAAAAATGTAATTTCGCGATTCTTCTTAGTAAAACATTAGAAGCATTCGCTTAGAATCTCGTTTTCAAAAACTGGTAATTTTTAAAATGCACGAGATGATAAGTAAGATGCTCACGACCTAGGCGTGGGCTCACTTATTCGTGCAGCGGTATACCAGTACCTTGAAAACGTTTAAGTTGAGTTCCACGCCTTTTTTTGGCTAAAACTTTCCTTACTATTCTTAGCATACTTCATTATTTATCAGGATTTCGCAGTATTGTTTAACTTATAAAACTATTGTGCCTATGGTAAAATCTTATGTTTATTTAATGCCTGCTCTGTCTCATTAATATTTGAGTTAGTCAGCACAGAGGCAGCTTCTCACCCGAAGATACTTTTGGTGTTTTCGACCTCACCAAAGGAGAGGTAAAAGAGGAGTCTGGAGGCAAAGCCTCCAGGCATTAATAAAAAAAGCCCTCTATCTCGTCGGCAAACCAGTATAGAGGACCAGAATCAATAAAACAAATGTTTCATTTAAAACTATTCAAAATTATGAAGAATATTTTACTCTTCAAAAGGAATAGCAGGCTTTGCTGTATTTTAATCTTACAGCTCTTGTGTCTGCCTGCTTTTGCCTTATCAACTGTTGCGACAACAATACAGCAACAGCCCATCACGGGAACCATAAGTGATGCCGAGGGTGCTTTGCCCGGCGTGAGTATCACCATCAAAGACACAACCCAAGGAACACTATCTGACCAAAATGGTCATTATTCTATTATTGCCCAGCATGGCGATGTATTGGTGTATTCGTTTATCGGTTATTCAACCCTTGAGATCCCTGTAAATGACCAACTCATAATTGATGTGCTATTAGAACAAGATGCTACGCTAATAGATGAAGTAATCATCAATGCCGGTTATTATTCCGTTAAAGACCGGGAACGGACGGGTAGTATAGCCCGAATTACAGCTAAGGATATTGAGAAACAGCCGGTGAGTAATCCGTTGGCTGCGATGCAGGGAAGGATGGCAGGGGTGCATATCACACAAACCACAGGTGTGCCCGGAGGTGGTTTTGATGTGCAGATAAGAGGGAAAAACAGCCTGAGGGCAGATGGAAACACGCCTTTATATATTGTAGATGGAATACCGTTCGGGAGTGATAACCTTGGAGATTCGAGTATTTCGGTAGGTATCTTGAGGAGCGGTTTGAGTCCTTTAAATATATTAAACCCCAATGATATTGAAAGTGTTGAAATCTTAAAAGATGCTGATGCAACAGCTATTTATGGTTCTCGTGGTGCAAACGGAGTGGTATTAATTACCACCAAAAAAGGAAAACAAGGCAAGACACAATTTAAAGTCAACAGCTATACGGGACTAGGGCAAGTTACCCGTAAGCTCGATTTGATGAATACAGAGCAATATCTAAAGATGCGGGAGCAAGCTTTTGCCAATGACGGATTAACAGAATTACCGACCTATGCCTATGATGTAAATGGCACTTGGGATAGAGACCGCTATACTGATTGGCAAGACGAACTAATAGGCGGAACAGCCTATACAAATAGTGTTCAGGCAACAGTATCGGGTGGTAGTGAAAGCACACGCTTTTTGATTGGAGGCACACACTATAAAGAAACCACAGTTTTTCCGGGTGATTTTGCCTATAAGAAAGCCGCTTTAAACTTTAATATCAACCACCAATCAAATGACAAAAAATTTGAAGTATCGCTATCAGGGAATTATATGGCTGACCAAAATAATTTAATGGGAATGGACCTCAGCTATCAGGCTTATACGTTGGTACCTAATGCTCCTGAGCTCTATACGCAAGATAATGAGCTGAATTGGGAAAACTCGACTTGGGCTAACCCTTTAGCTCAATTAGAAGAAAAATATCTGGCAAAAAATAACACTATAATCTCAAATGGCCTACTGTTATTTCGCCCTACTGACGATTGGGAATTTAAAGCTGCAATGGGTTTTACAGATTCTTTCTTAGATGAATCAAAAGCTTCACCTCACACCATGTTTGATCCTGCCTATGGTTTAGGAAGCGAAGCATCTACTTTGGTGTTAAACACTGCTCGAATGCAATCCTGGAATTTTGAGCCACAAATATCTTATAGAAAAGAACTGTTCGGAGGCATCTTAAATGCGCTGGTGGGTGCTACTTTTCAGAGTAGAAGTCGCAAACAATCTGGTTTTATGGCTTGGGGCTACTCGAGTAATAACTTAATAAATAATATGGCAGCAGCTTCAAATATTATAACCACAGGTGCTAATCATTCGGAATATCGATATAATGCTCTCTTCTCAAGGGTGAATTATTCTTATAAGGATAAGTATTATTTAAATCTTACAGGTCGCAGGGATGGGTCGAGCCGGTTTGGTCCTGGCAAGCGTTTTGCAAACTTCGGGGCTGTGGGGGCAGCTTGGTTGTTTTCGAGAGAAACGATATTCGACGAAAATCTATCATGGCTAAGCTTCGGAAAGCTAAGAGGAAGCTACGGAACCACAGGGAGTGATTTGATTGGAGATTATCAATATATGAATACCTATGGTTTAACTGGAATAGGATATGCAGGAATAATAGGATTAGAACCTACGCAATTATTTAACCCTAATTTTAGCTGGGAGACCAATAAAAAAGTAGAAGGTGTTGTAGAGTTAGGTTTTCTGAAAGACAGATTACTACTTAACATAGCCCATTATCGAAATCGCTCTTCGAATCAACTCGTAGGCATACCATTACCGGGAATAACAGGATTTTCTATGGTAAGAGCAAACCTAGATGCTACTGTAGAAAACACCGGATGGGAGCTTGAACTAAATAGCCGTATAGTGGAAAATAAATTTTTTTCTTGGAACACTTCATTGAACCTCACCTTACCTAAAAATAAACTGGTTTCTTTCCCGGATTTAGAAGGCTCAACCTATGCTAACCAATATATCATTGGCCAAGCTTTAGACATTAAAAGAGTCTATCACTATACAGGAATCAACCCAGAGACAGGAGTTTATGAATTTGAGGATTTTGATGCAGACGGAATGGTTACAGCAGAAAATGATAGGGAAAAAATTATCAACACTTCGCCACAACTTTTTGGAGGTTGGCAAAACAATATCACCTATAAGAATTGGGAATTTGATTTTATGTTTCAATTTGTCAAAAAGCTAGGAACTAATTATAATTCGATTGGAGTTTTGCCGGGTATAGCCAATAATCTGCCTATAGATTTATTAGATTCTTGGCAATCTCCCGGAGATAACAGTAGTGTTCAACCTTATACAACAGGTTTGAACCCCGAAGTGACCAATGCATTTTATAAATATTTATCTAGTGATGCCGCTTATAGTGATGCTTCGTTTATCAGACTTAAAAATATTTCTTTGGCCTATACACTACCTCAATGGTTTGAATCAGTAGAATGTAAAGTGTATATGCAAGGTCAAAATATTTTTACTCTTACCAAATTTAAAGGTGCTGATCCTGAAAACCATTCGTTTTCCAGCTTACCGCCATTAAGAGTTATCTCAATGGGTATACATCTAAATTTTTAATAAAAATTCAAAATCATGAAAAAATATATAGTGGAATATTATATAAAACATAAATTTCTGTGTTTATTATTTATTGTGTTTCTTATTATGGGGTGTGAGAGCTTTGTAGAGGTAGATCACCCTGATTCTCAACTTACATCTGAGATGGTTTTTAAAGATGTTGCAACAGCTGAAGCAGCTATGGCAAACATTTATAGCAAGCTCACCTCTCAGGTACTAGTTTGCGGAAATTCTAATGGAATATCAATTTTGCTTGGGAGTTATACAGATGAAATTCATACCCATAATTCTGGGCTTTTAGAGTTTCAATTTTACCAAAATAATCTAAATGCTACTAATAGTGAAATCGCGGGGCTATGGAACAAGAGTTATAATTTGATATATGCAGTGAATGCAATTATTGAAGGCCTCGAGAATTCTATACTGAATGAAAATGATAAAAATAGACTCCAAGGTGAAGCTTTGTTTCTTAGGGCATTTTTACATTTCCATTTAATGAATTTGTACGGAAGTATTCCTTATATCACTTCAACCAATTATTCTATAAACTCTACGATTAATAAATCTAGTCAAGCAGAGTTATATACTTTATTGGTTAGTGATTTAGAACATGCAAAAGAAATGATGCCTGCCAGTTATGGTATTACTAATTTTCGTGCAGATTTAGGTGCCATAAAATCATTATTAGCTAGAATTTATCTCTACCATCAAAATTGGGAAGGAGCAGAGCGTGAAGCAGATTCGGTTATTAATTCTGGTAATTATTTATGGGTAGATTCCTTAGATGAAGTTTTTCTCAAAGGTAGTACCGGAACAATATGGCAATTAAAAACATCGAATGAAGGTCAGGCAACTTTGGAGGGAGAGAATTTCATATTTACTATGGTTCCACCGCCTAGCCGGGCTATGACTGAGCACTTATTAAATGCTTTTGAATCAGGCGATATGCGAAAAGAACGGTGGATAGATAGTGTAAGTGGAGAAAATAACACTTATTATTACCCATTTAAATACAAACAAAACACCTATGAAGCGGTTTCTACGGAATATTCCATTATGATTCGTCTTGAAGAATTATACTTAATTAGGGCAGAAGCCCGACTTAAATTAGGAGATTCAGAGGGAGCTAAAGAAGATATAAATAAAATCAGAAATCGTGCAGCATTGCCTAATCTGATAGCAGCAACTCACCAAGAACTACTAGATGCTATACTCCATGAAAGACGTGTCGAACTGTTTTGCGAGCTCGGACATCGCTTCTTTGATCTGAAAAGGACCGGGAAAATCGACATGGTTTTGTCGGCCATTAAACCCGGCTGGAATCCGACCGATATATTATGGCCACTTCCGGAATCTGAATTGTTGCTCAACCCTAATTTATTACCTCAGAACCCCGGGTATTAATAATTAATGAATAGAAATATGAGAGACTTAAATTTACAAATAGTGTTTAAAATTATTATAGTAATATTGCTTTGGGGTAGTATATGCCAAGCTCAAGAAAAACGCAAACTTACACCTGAAGAATATAAGCTGTGGCATACCGTTAGGATGGGAGCAAATTCTGATGACGGAGTTTGGACATCCTATTCAAAATCCTATAAAAATCATATAGATACGTTATACTTGAAAAATACCAAGACAGATTTTGAATATGTGTTTCCGGCAGGGTATAATGAAAAGATTACTAAAAAGGGTGATGTATTTACTTATTTAAGATCAGGAATATTATATCTGTTGTATCCAAACTCTGGGAAGCAGCAACAGTATCAAAATGTAACCGAATATGAGATTTCTGACAAAGGTAAATTTGTAATATATTTATCTGATAGCACACTTACTATTTTGAATCTTATTTCTGGGCAAACCAAACAATTGGATAATGTTAAAACATTTAAAGTGAACCCCACTCAAAGGTATGTGGCGGTTAGTCAGAATAACCAACAAAAGGCTGCTTTGAAAATTGTAAATTTAAAGAATTTAGAGGTTACAAATGTTAGTGATAGCGTAACAGAAATAGAGTATTTACAGCCTGTATGGAACCTTCCCGGAAGTGCTTTAGCTTATTATATTTTTGATAGAAATACAAATGTCTATAAAATTGGGTATGTGAATCTGAATAATTCTAAAAGGGAATATACCTTAGACCTTAATGATATTGATAGGTATGCAAAAAACAAAAGCATTATTAAAACCAAATTGTATGTATCTAATCAAGGAGATAAAGTTTTTTTTGATACACAACGAAATTCAAGCAACCCAGAAGATTCTACACAAATTCAGGTCTGGAAATCTTCTGACAATGAATTTCCTCCGAAATCAAAAATTAGAGAAAGAAGATGGAGCGTATGGAAACCTACAGATTATAACGTGTTGGAGATAGAAAATGATGAAT
>CAYPCZ010000036.1:0-24260 GCA_964409345.1 uncultured Flavobacterium sp.
TTATTATATTTATTTAACTATAATCATGTCCGACTTTTTAGGGGGCTAAAACACTACGTAAGTTTTTAAAAGTATTATACTGCTCTTGAATGTAGTCATAACTAATGTATAACTCTTTTATGCCATATTCTGATTTATTCTTATTAAGAAAATCATAATAAGACTCTGGGGAATATGTCGAATTTTGAGAATAATAGTCAAATAAAATTTGATTATGCAGAACTCCAACGTTATCAAAATAATTGTTTGAAAATGAAATTTCATTTAAATTTAGGTCTTTTGGGTTATTAGGTGTTTCTCCTGCCATTTTACCAACAGCTAAAGAAGTTCCTACACCTCCAATAATTGCTCCTACCCCCACAGCTATTACAGCTACTGGGGCAGCAGGAGTCCAAGAAAACCAACTGGCAATTCCAGCCACAGAACCTACACCACCAAGAGCTCCCGCTGCGTCTGCTCCCGCAATTTGCCAACCTCTACTTTGAAAAACGTTGTCTTCAAAATCATAAGTGATTTTTTTTGAATTTGGGAACAATAAATCATTGTTAGCATATAAATCCATTCTGTTTTTTTCAGAATTATATGCTAAATCTTGAGCATTTACATTTACACTTACTAAAACGATTGCCATAAGGCTGAATAAAAACTTTTTCATATTATTAAAATTTATGCAAGCCTGTTATTGTGATTTTGTATGTTATAAATAACAAACCTACGGGTTTAAATATTTTTTTTGAAGCAAGGCTTCGGTTTTTAGGGTTATGCCTTACATGTTGTGTAACTTTGAGAAAATCGAAGTTTTACTTTTGGGTGTTGTTGACTTTAAATACCTGAAATAACATTTACTAAACTTCAACAAACCTCAGGAACAACACAAATATCAGCTTATAACTCTTGTTTTTCTTTTTTACACCAATGGGTTACTCCTAGTTTAAAAGGATCTCCTCTTGTTTTCATAGCTTATCTTTTAAGGTTAAATAATTTTTTTTTACAGGCTTGGCCTGTTTTTTTTAATTAGAACAGTTGTAACATTGAAATCAATCTATACGACTGAATACTACAGCCACTTATTTTTATTGGTTTCATCCACCGGTATTCCGGACTACCGGCTTCCGAAACAAAATTTTTAATTAGTTCTTACTTAATATCACAGCCATAATTACCGCATTAGCTTCACTCGTTTGGTAACCGTAGGCAAATGCAAGAGGTCTTATATGTCCGTTTCCATAATCATCATCTCCGTTATCATTAAGCAGTCTGCACGTTTCCAAAAGCTGCTTTTCGTAACCCGTAAGCGATGAATTTTCAAAAAAGCTTTTAGAAAATCTCTGATTGCCAATTATCATAACATACAGGTATTCTTTTGCTTCCGACGAAAAGGAAAGCTCATTTATAATATCGGCTATATCAGCGTCTAAAATATAATTCAGTTCTGAAAGGGTAGGGGAGCTATACCCTTGTCTTGCCAATTGACTAAAGTCCTCATTTTTAAAAGCTTGTTGCTCTACCCAATCAATTAACTTTCCGTATCAACATCGGTCATGCCTCTACAGGCACTTTCGAGGGTTGTGATAAGGTCTATCAAAGAACTATGTGTTTTGGTTTTATAAACCATGTCGGTTGCCGAATAATCCTCAACCAGGGCATCTGTGCTACAAGCAAAGAATACCGTACTTAATACTACTGCATACAAATAGATTTTTTTCATTGTTTCGAAAAATTTAAGGTTCATCTTTTTTGAATGCTGCCCGGGTAGCTTTTTCAATTTTGTTTCAAGGCAAACTTAGAGCTGCCTGCAAAAAATAATACAGAAGAATCGTCAATGGTTCGGAAGAATCGTCAATTTTGATGCAATAAATAATATAAGTTACTAAAAACAAGAGCGTTGTAAATAGAAAAAAAATGCCTAGAAAAATCGTCAATTTCGAGGTAAAATCGTCAATTTCGAGGAAAAATTGTAAATTTGCATCGTAGTATATAATTATTTATTTTTGATTATCAGTGATTTACAAAATATGAAAAACCAAATCGGTTACAAAACCACGCACCCTACAACCCGATCTACCTTTTTGAAGTATGTTCATTTTTTTTGTTTTTTAGTAGTTGTTTTTAGTAGTTGCACACTTTTGTTTGCTCAAAATTCTGCTAAAAAAAGTGAAGATTACAAAAAATGGTCGTTAGAGCAGTTGCTTTTTACTATTGATTCAGGATTATTAGACAAAGAAACCACCCGATTAGACTATATCGAGTTTTATCTGCAAAAAGCCAAAATAGAAAAATCGGATAAGGATATTATTACCGCATACGAGAAGAAAATAGCCAACTTAGAGAGCTATGACATTAAAACTGCTTATGCAGATAGTTTACTTGCTTTTGCCTATAAATTAAATGATAATAAGGTTTTAGGAACTGCTTATAATGCTAAAGGATATGTTGAGTCAACAGAAAATAATTATATAAAGTCTTTAAACTATCTTTTAAAAGCAGAAGAATATTTAAAAAATACAGATGATTTATATACACTAAATAAAATAAAATCTGCAATAGCATATAACTACTATCGTATCGAGAAATACCAAAAATCATATAAACTATATAAGGAAGCAATAGACTTCTATTTTAAAGACAAAGAAATAACATATAATAGTAAGAAAAGATATGTAATAAATTTATATGGCTTAAGCAAATCAGCCTATCGTCTTCAGAAATATGATACACTTCCGCTTCTTATCAAAGAGGGCTATTCGGGTATCAAAGAGCTTAAAGTTCACCATCAGCCTTTGGAAAAAGCTTATTTTTCGTTTATAGATGGCATGTATCACCACCAATTGCAAGAATATCAAAAATCAGATTCTTTACTTCAGGTAGCATTGTTACCTATTAAAGAAAACAGTGATTTTGCTAATGAGCATCTTGTTTCTCTATTTTTGGGTAAAAACCTCTGGGAGCAAGGCAAAAAAGAACAGGCACTTGAGCATTTTTTGAAAATCGACACACTCTATCAAAACAAAGACTTTACGAATAACGAGCTAAACGAGGCGTATAGCTATATTATCGACTATTATAAAGAGCAAAAAAATCCGGAGCAACAATTGCACTATACCAATGTATTACTACAAATATCAGGTGAGCTGCAAACCAAAGATAAAAACCTTACCAATTATCTACATACCAACCTTGATACCAAAAGGCTTAAAGAATCAAAAGCAGTTCTCGAGAAAGAGATCAATCACAACAAGAGTTGGAATAAGATAATTTATGCGATTGTTGCTGTGCTTGTTGTACTGCTTATCGGTCTGTTTTTTATCTACAAAAAGTCGAAAAAAGAACTTCAAAACAAATATGACCGTCTAATTAAAAATGATAGTTTAGATTCCGTTCAAAACGAACCAGAAAGCACACCAATTATTGATATTCATCCACAAAAAGAAATTTCTGACACAGCACAAATCATCTTAAGCCGGTTGAGCACCTTTGAGCAAAACAAAGCTTTTTTGCAAAAAATAACCCTTGAAGGGTTAGCAGAACAATTCTTGACCAACAGAAGCACGCTTTCAAATGTTATTAACGAACATAAAGAAACCAATTTTAGCAACTACATTAATAAATTGCGTGTTGATGAAGCCGTACATCAGATCAAAAATAATCCTCAACTTCAAAAGTTAAGTCTTGATGCATTGGCAGATGAATTTGGCTTCGGGTGTGCCAAAAGTTTTTCATTAACTTTCAGAAAAATAACAGAAATCTCAATTACTGGTTTTTTGAGATTAAGCAGACAACAAACAGCTGTCTAAGTTTTACATAATAATTAGTTAGAATCTTTATAAACCTTTATTTTACTGGATTTTAAATGAACTATAATTTATATTATGTAAAATAGAATTCCCGCTAACTTTATAACCAAACAATACCTTCTCTAAAATTACTTACCCTTCTATCCAGTCTGTAATTTCTTTATCTGTCGGAACGATTCTTGGTCCTACGATTTTTTCGAGTTGTCCGTTTTCGTTAAGCAAGTATTTTTGAAAATTCCATTCCACTTTTGAATCTGCAAATCCGTTGAGCGATTCTTGAGTTAGGAATTTATAAATCGGTGCCATTTCATTGCCTTTTACCGATATTTTTGCCATCATCGGGAAAGTTACGCCATAGTTGATTTGACAAAACTCTGCGATTTCCTCGTTACTGCCGGGTTCTTGGCTCATAAAGTCATTAGCAGGAAAACCTATAATCACAAAGTTTTGGTCTTTATACTTTTCGTAAATTTCTTGCAATCCTTCATATTGTGGAGTAAGTCCGCATTTTGAAGCTGTATTTACAATCATGATTTTTTTGCCTTTAAGAGTCGAAAAATCAAATTCTCCTCCGCTCAAATTTTTTACTTTAAAGTCATAAATATTAGGTCTATTTTCCATAAGTTCTGATGTAGGTTTTGTGATAACTTTATTTTGGCATCCGAAAATAATTCCGATGCCTACGCTTAAAAGTGCTAATATTTTCTTCATTTTCTTTTTTTTTATAAACAACTTCAGTACACGACAAAAATAATAAACCACAGACTATTATGTTTTTAGCCACAGACTCACAGATGAAATTTGATTGTTACCATCAAAAAAATGCTTTGTGTTTAATTTTAAAGCTTTTAAAATTTTGACTCATCGAAATTATCTGTGTGCATTTATGTAATTTTAGCTAAATAAAAAATATAAATCTGTGCATCTGTGGCAGTTATAGTTTTGTCGTGTACTCAAATGGACAGCTAACAACTTTAAATTCTGAACGTCTGCAATCTATTTAAAGTTTAGATACATCAAATTTACTAAAAGTGAAAGAGTTTATAAACTCTTTTCATATATTTGTTTCAACAAATAACAAATAAACAAAATGTCTGTAGCCAAAAAGGATTATAAACGAATTACAACTCGTTCGTTGTTTGAAATGAAACAAAACGGAGAAAAAATCTCAATGCTTACTGCCTATGATTATACAATGGCAAAAATTGTTGATGAAGCCGGAGTTGATGTAATATTGGTTGGAGACTCTGCCAGTAACGTAATGGCTGGTCACGAGACTACCCTTCCGATTACTTTAGATCAAATGATTTATCATGCCTCCAGCGTTGTTAGAGCGATTAACAGGAGCTTAGTTGTAGTTGATTTGCCGTTCGGAAGCTATCAATCCGATTCCAAAGAGGCTCTTCGTTCAGCTATACGAATTATGAAAGAAAGCGGAGCTCATGCCGTAAAGCTCGAAGGAGGAAGCGAAATTAAAGAAAGTATCAAAAAAATTATTCATGCCGGAATTCCGGTAATGGGGCATCTAGGACTTACCCCCCAGTCTATATATAAATTCGGAACCTATACCGTTAGAGCCAAAGCAGACGAAGAGGCCGAAAAACTAATCGAAGACGCCAAACTACTCGAAAAAATAGGTTGTTTTTCATTGGTTTTAGAAAAAATACCAGCCCAATTAGCCAAAAAGGTAGCCCAGAGTATTTCTATCCCGGTTATTGGTATCGGAGCCGGAAACGGAGTGGATGGCCAAGTATTAGTTATTCATGATATGCTGGGAATGAATAACGAATTCAGCCCCCGTTTTTTGAGGCGTTATTTGAACCTTCACGAGCAAATGATTCAAGCCTTAGGTCAATATGTAGCCGATGTAAAAGCAGTAGATTTCCCTAACGAAAACGAACAATACTAAATTTTCAGTTGCTATAACAACTGAGTATCGAGATTAAAAATTAAAAACATGGGCATAAAACTTCGCCTTACTATAATGGGCTTTCTACAGTTTGCTGTATGGGGAGCCTATCTTACTTCGATGGGAAATTATTTGGCATCCATCGGAATGGCATCAAAAATCGGACTTTTCTATGCTATGCAAGGAATTGTTTCCATTATTATGCCCGCCATAATGGGGATTATTGCTGATCGGTGGATTCCAGCACAACGACTCTTAGGTTATTGCCACGGTTTGGCAGCAGCCTTTATAATAGCAGCCGGATATTATGGTTCGTTTGCAGGAACCGATGCCGACTTCTCGACCTTATTTTTCCTATATTCTTGTAGTGTAGCCTTTTTTATGCCTACCATAGCCTTGTCTAACTCGGTATCTTATACGGTGCTTACAAATAACAATTATGACACTATTAAGGCCTTCCCTCCCATTCGTACCTTTGGAACCGTTGGTTTTATATGTGCTATGCTGTTTGTAAACTTTACGGGAATCCAAGACGGTGCCTTGCGGTTTAACTTTACCAACGAAGCAGGGTTCTTAAGCTTCCAGAACAGTCATGTGCAATTTTTTGTATCGGGAATCTTAGGTATTATGTTGTTTCTTTATTCTTTTACCCTGCCCCATTGCCCGGTCAATAAAAGTCAGGAAAAAAAGACACTCTCGGATGCTTTGGGCCTGAAAGCCTTTGCTCTTTTCAAAGAAAAAAGAATGGCTATTTTCTTTATATTCTCGATGCTATTAGGGGTTTCTCTACAAATCACAAACGGATATGCTAATCCGTTTATTACCGGTTTTAAAGATATACGTGAATTTGCCAATACTTGGGGAGCCAATAATGCCAATGCGCTTATTTCGCTTTCTCAAATTTCCGAAACTTTATGCATCTTGTTAATTCCGTTTTTTCTCAAACGCTTCGGAATTAAGAAAGTAATGCTAATGGCTATGTTGGCGTGGGTGCTTCGATTCGGGCTTTTTGCTACCGGAAACCCTGGCGACGGTGTTTGGATGTTTGTCTTATCGATGATTGCCTACGGAATTGCATTTGACTTTTTTAACGTCTCGGGTTCACTTTTTGTAGATCAAGAAACCGACAAAAAAATACGTTCTTCGGCTCAAGGCGTGTTTATGATGATGACTAACGGGTTTGGAGCTACCATCGGAATGCTCGGCGCTCAGGTAGTGGTGAATCATTACGTTTACTCCAAAGAAACAGCTATCGAACAACTTCAAGGATGGCAAACCTCGTGGTACATTTTTGCCGGATATGCCTTGTTAGTAACCCTTATGTTTGCTGTTTTATTCAAATACAAACACCATCCTGATAAAATAAAAATAAATCAATAAAAGCATTTTCATGAAAGATATCAAGACAGAAAATTTTAGATTCTCGACCCCTATTTATATTCGTTGGAATGATTTAGACCCGATTGGGCACGTCAATAACGTCATCTATTTTGATTATTTTCAGAGCGGAAGAGGACTTTATATGTTGCATTGCAGTCAAAATTGGGATTGGACCCAAAATATGTTTGTCATTGCTCACATTGAAGCCGATTTTATTTCAGAACTTGATATCAGAGATAAAAGTCCGAAGGTTTGGGTGAGAACTGCCAAAATAGGTGCCAAGAGTTTTGATTTCGAATACCTTATCACCAGCGAAAAAGACGGCCAAACTCACATTCACGCCACGGGGAAATCCACCCAAGTATTGATTGATTTAGCCAAAAAAAGAAGTATCGAAATTCCTGATTGGCTAAGACAAGACATTCAAGAGTTTGAGTCGGCTTTATAAATATTTACTCCTTTTTAAAGATATTTTATTTTGTATCTTTGTGAAAGTCTGATTATTTCGGAATTTTTAGAACGATTATTAACTAACTCTTTTTAAATTATGAAAACCTTAAAATCAATTTTGATCGCCTCTACAGTTACTTTATTCCTTGCGAGTTGTGGTGATAAACCTAAGCAAGAAACCCATCAAGAAACAGACACAGTGACAGTAGAACACCATCATAACAATCATGACTCAGGGGCTCTGGAGCTTGATAACGGAGAAAGATGGGTAGTCAACTCAGAAATGAAACCGCATTTATTTGAATCCGAAGAACTATTAAATCATTACCTTGATTCAGGATCTTCAGATTATCAAACCTTAGCAGCTGAATTAAAAGAAAAAAACACTGCGCTTATCAAAAGCTGCACCATGGAAGGCAAAAGTCATGATGAATTGCACAAGTGGTTGCATCCTCACATTGTATTGTTAGAGGAATTAAGCCAAGCCAACTCTGAAGAAGAAGCCAATCGATTAGTCTCTGAATTACAAGAATCTTTTGCTATTTATCATGAGTACTTTCAATAAATCACTATATTAATTCTTTGATTTCCTTGATAATTCTTTGTGCCAAATCATCCGCTTTTTGCTGCGATTGGGCTTCGGTATAAATTCTAATAATCGGTTCGGTATTCGATTTGCGTAAATGTACCCAATTATCAGGGAAGTCTATTTTTACTCCGTCTATAGTCGAAATTTGCTCATTTTGATACTTTTTGGTCATGGCCTCCAAAATGGCATCCACGTTAATTTCTGGAGTAAGTTCAATTTTATTTTTACTCATAAAATATTGCGGATAGCCGGCTCGAAGTTCGGCGACACTTTTGCTTTGGTTTGCCAAATGGGTCAAAAACAAAGCTACTCCTACCAAAGCATCACGCCCATAATGAATCTCAGGATAGATGATTCCTCCGTTACCTTCGCCACCAATGATGGCATTCGTAGCTTTCATTAGTTCCACCACATTCACCTCTCCTACTGCACTGGCTTGATAGGTTCCTCCATGTTTTTCGGTAATATCTTTGAGCGCTCTAGACGAAGACATGTTCGAGACTGTATTTCCGGGAGTTTTACTCAAAACATAATCGGCTACAGCCACCAGGGTATATTCTTCGCCAAACATTTCACCGTCATCAGAAATAAAAGCCAAGCGGTCAACATCCGGGTCCACCACAATTCCGAAATCAGCTTTTTCTTTAATAACCAATTCTGAAATATCAGTTAGGTGCTCTTTTAAAGGCTCCGGATTATGAGGGAAATGTCCGTTGGGCTCGCAATATAATTTCACGACCTCCACGCCCATTTGCTCTAATAATTTCGGAATAATGATACCTCCTGACGAATTTACGCCATCAACCACTACTTTAAACTTGTGCTGTTTTACTTTTTCTACATCTACCAAAGATAAGTTTAGTACTTGGTCAATGTGGATGTGCATATAATTATTATTTTTGATAACTTCTCCTAAATTGTCAACATCGGCAAAATCAAAGGCTTCTTTTGTTGCAATCTCTAAAATTTTAGCTCCCTCTGCCCCACTCAAAAACTCACCTTTTTCGTTAAGAAGCTTTAAAGCATTCCATTGTTTCGGATTATGAGAAGCAGTCAGGATGATTCCACCATCTGCTTTTTCGAGCGGTACAGCAATTTCTACTGTCGGTGTGGTCGAAAGACCTAAATCAATTACATTAATACCCAAACCAATAAGCGTGTTAACTACTAAATTATGTATCATGGGTCCGGATATTCTTGCATCGCGCCCGACTACAATCGTTAGGTTTTCTTTTTTATGATAAGCTTTGAGCCACATTCCGTAGGCCGAAGCAAATTTAACTGCATCAACCGGGGTTAGGTTATCTCCTGTTTTACCCCCGATTGTTCCCCTGATTCCTGAAATAGATTTTATGAGTGTCATAATTTTGTTAACGTTTAAAGTTGCGAATGTATAAAAAATTTATCAACTGATTGTTTCCCAATCTTCAATTTCTCTTTTTACTTCGATAAACATCAGATGAAGAGGTATTTTATCTTTGTATTTGAGGTTTATTAAATCTTTCCTAATCTCGAGTTTCAAGCTTTTTAGGTGTCAAATTCTCATGAGTTAATTTATTTTTTTCCTAAACAATATCATCACCACTAAAATCCCTGCTACAAAAATCGAAATTTTCGCAATATAATCCCCTAAAAGTACATATAAGGTTTTCTTTTTGTTTAAAGTTACTTTTCCTAATAATGCTGTTTTTTCGTTGTATTTGGTCTGGCTTGTGATTTCTCCTTTTTGGTTGATAAAAGCCGAAATCCCTGTATTGGCACTTCGGGCAATGTCTCTTCGGGTTTCGATGGCTCTAAGTCTGGCTAAAGACAAATGTTGTTTATGACCTTGGGTGTCGTCCCACCAAGCATCATTGGTTATAATGGCTAAAAAGTCGGCTCCGTTCTTCACATAACCTGTAACATATTCTCCGTAATCAGATTCATAACAGATAATCGGTGCTACTTTTGTGCCGTCGTTTGAGTGAAAAACACTTCGCTGTTTTTGCGTCGTTTTAACCGAAATTGTTCCTCCCATATCGAGCATTATACTTCCTAAGATCGGTTCTAAAACCGATTTCAACGGAAAGGTTTCGATACCCGCTACTAATTTGGATTTATAATATTTTTGCAACTGATAATCTTCATTCATAAAGATGGCCATGTTATAAAAGTCGCCCCACAAACCTTCGCGAAGTCGATTAGATTGCAGACTTGCTTTATCTTCATCTACAATTAAATCATAGGTGTCAATACCCCATAAAAACTGAACTTTCGGATACTTCTGTATATAATTTCTTAAAGTAAAAATCACATCAGAATACAAAAACCGATCAAAGGGAATATTTTCTGCTAAAACAGTTTCGGGAGCAATGATATATTCGGTGTTTTGAGTAATCAGTTTTTCGGTTTCTTCTAGCAAAAGAGCGGTGATTTGTGAGTTGGTAAGGTCGTATTTTTCATCATAAGGATCAATATTGGGCTGTAATACGATGACTTCTTTTTGTTCACCTGTGATAGTGTAGGAAGAAAACATCCAAAGCGATACAGCAATCGGAATCCCGATAAAAAGTGCTGCTCTGGGAAGAATATTTTTAACCGATTTTTCGTTTATCAAAGCAGAAAATAAAAATATATTTAACAATAATACCCACAAGCTTCCTCCAAAAGCTCCCGTAAATTCGTACCATTGTATCCAAGATATGTGCTCTGAAAACACATGTCCTAAATTGAGCCAAGGCCAAGAAAAATCCCAATGAAGATGTAGTTTCTCGAAGCTCAACCAAAGTGCGACCAAAAATAAAAGGCTCAGTCTTGCCGAGAGTCGTTTAGCCGAAATATGATAGACTAAAAACACCAAACTCATCAACAAAGAGTTAAACAAATTGGCAAATATCATCCCGAAAACATCGGCATAATAGAGCCAAGAAGTAGTGCATAAATTCCAAATCAAAAATGTTAGAAACGAATAACCTAAAACCTTGAACTTGGTGTTTTTGTAGGTGTTTCGTATGTTTTTTTCGACAAACAAAAGCGGTACAAAAGCTCCGAAAATAAATATAGGAAAGCCATAAGTAGGCCAACTAACGGCAAACAGAATTCCTGATAATACGGCTAATAAAATATTTTTCATTTATTGATGTATCATTTAAACCAACCTTTTAAATCTATTTTACTCTCTAATTCTTCTTCGAGTGAGTCTTCCAAAAAAGGGAAAAAGTCAATACCTGTGAGCCTTTCGATACTATCGGTAGTAACTACATATTCTTGTAACGGTTTTTTTTCTCCTCTATGAGTAAGCAAAAATGCAATCATTTTATAGTCCCCACCTGCTTGGGTAAGTAGAACTTTATAAAAATAATCAGGGACGGCTACTTGTTCTGTGCCAATAGTTTCCAGGCTGTCTGTTAAAACTCCGGCTGTAATTACGTATAATTTATCATACTTACGGGTCCAGGTTCTTACTCGGTTTTCTAAAACATTCCATATTCCCGAGTTGAAGTGCTGTAATTGTGGCGAAATATTCGAGGTCCAAAAAGTTTCGTCATAGGCTTCTTTAGAGAAAGTACGATCTCCTGCAGGTAATAAATGTCCTCTGCTGTAGCCTGAGTTTTTATAATTATTCCAATGCGCCGACTCGGTAGTCACTTTTGGATCTTGATTAAAATAAGGTCTTTTAAAATTGTGCTTTTGCAAATGTTCTTTTTTGAGCTCATAAGCTATCCATTCTGCTTGCTCATGTTCTTCGGAATAAGAAAGATGATAAGTGGGGTGACTTATTACTTGATGGGTAGTAGAACTCGGCAAAAAATAAACTTCAGAGCCCGCTGCTTCTGAAGCTATTTTTTGATTTTTTTCACTTGAATTTTCACTTGACGTAAGAATTTCAGAGCGCTCTATATCAGAGGTGTTGACTTCTTTTTCGTTAAGCTTATTCAATACGAAAGGCAACAGAAATACACAGGCAATTCCTATGTAAAAATATTGGCTTTTTACTTTTTTATTTATCAATTATTTTTTTGCTTTTTGTTTTACTTTTTCTTGGGCATCCACTACAGCAACGGCAGCCATATTTACCATTTCTTCTACACTTGCACCTAACTGAAAAATATGAACCGGCTTGTCTAAACCAAGAATAATTGGGCCGATAGAATCGTTTTGATTCAGCTCTTTGAGTAGTTTGTAGGTAATATTGGCAGCTTCCAAATTCGGAAAAATAAGTGTGTTTACTTTTTTTCCTGCTAATTTAGAAAACGGAAATTTTGATGCAATCATATCTGAATTCAGTGCAAAATCAGTCTGGATTTCTCCGTCAACAATCAAATTCGGGTAATTTTTATGCAGATAGGCTACTGCTTCACTTACTTTATTAGAGCTCGGCTGATTAGCCGACCCGAAATTAGAATACGAAACCATTGCGATAATAGGTTCCATCCCAAACATTTTAACCGTTTTAGCAGTCATAAGTGCGATACGAGCTAGTTCTTCGGCGCTCGGATCAGGATTGATAGCTGTATCAGAGAAAAACATGGGGCCTCTTTTGGTCATCATCAAGTTCGTCGTAGCAATTTTATTAACGCCTTGAGCTTTAGGTATCAACTGCATAATTGGTCGTAGAACTGTAGGGTAATTTCTAGAGTATCCGGTAACCAGAGCATCTGCATCACCTTGGTTGACCATCATAGCTGCAAAATAATTCCGCTCGCGCATCCATTTTTGAGCTTCAAAGAGCGTAATGCCTTTGCGTTTTCTAGTTTTCCAATACGCCTGAGCATAAGCTTCTCTACGATTATCTTCTTCCGATGTTTTTGGGTCTATGATAGACAATTCGGCATCAAAACCAATTTCTGCTTTCATCACAGAAATGACTTCTTTATTTCCTAACAAAATAGGATGACCAATACCTTCTTCTGATACTATTTGTGCTGCTTTAAGCACATCCATATTATCGGCCTCTGCAAAAATAATTCGTTTAGGATCTGTTTTGGCTCTATTGGTAAGCATCCGTACAATTTTGTTATCGCTGCCCAATCTGTCCATAAGTTCGCTTTGATACCTTTCCCAATCGGTTATAGGGTTGAGTGCTACTCCCGAGTCCATGGCAGCTTTGGCAACAGCCGGAGAAACTACCGTAATAAGTCGAGGGTCAAAAGGTTTTGGGATGATATAATCTCTCCCGAAAGAAAATTTGGTTTCGCCATAAGCGATATTTACTTGTTCCGGAACAGATTCTTTAGCCAAATTAGCCAAGGCAAGTACTGCTGCCATTTTCATTTCCTCATTGATTTTGGTAGCTCTAACATCTAAGGCTCCTCTAAAAATATACGGAAAACCAAGTACATTATTTACTTGGTTCGGGTGGTCTGAACGCCCGGTTGCCATAATAACATCTTTGCGGGTGGCTATAGCCAAATCATATTTAATTTCTGGATTCGGGTTGGCCATAGCAAACACAATCGGGTTGTCTGCCATCGAAAGCAACATCTCAGGGGTGAGAATGTTTCCTGATGAAAGCCCGATAAACACATCGGCTCCTTGTATAGCTTCTGCTAAGTTAGAAACATTAGTGCTATCTGTGGCATACACGAGTTGCAATTCCGAAAGGCGCTCATCTGTTTTTTTGAGCACTCCTTTACTATTAAGCATCAAAAAGTTTTCAACTTTTGCTCCACAGGCAACATATAGATTTGCACAAGCCAAAGCGGCAGAACCTGCTCCTGATACTACAATTTTTACATCTTCCAACTTTTTTCCGGCCAATTCTACGGCGTTTAACAAAGCTGCAGCCGAAATAATGGCAGTTCCGTGTTGGTCATCATGCATCACCGGAATATTGAGTTCTTCTACCAATCTTCTTTCGATTTCAAATGACTCTGGGGCTTTTATATCCTCGAGGTTAATTCCCCCAAATGTTGGGGCAATATTTTTTACGGTTTGAATAAATTCTTCGACATTTTTAGTGTTGATTTCTATATCAAAAACATCTATTCCTGAAAATATCTTAAAGAGCAATCCCTTACCTTCCATTACGGGTTTTGAGGCTTCCGGGCCTATATCTCCTAAGCCCAAAACGGCTGTTCCGTTTGAAATAACAGCAACTAAATTTCCTTTTGAAGTATATTTATATACATTGTTCACGTCTTTTACTATCTCCAAACAAGGTTCTGCCACACCCGGAGAATAAGCTAATGCTAAATCACGTTGGGTAGCATATCTTTTGGTCGGAACCACTTCGATTTTTCCCGGTTTTGGTTTGGCATGATAAAGAAGAGCTTGTAATCTTTTTGAGTCTTTCTGCATAAAATTTTAATTTTTCTTATAAATACAAAGTTAGCTTTTTGTAGCTAAAAACAAATAGCCCTCTAAGGTTTGTGAATAACTTTAGAGGACTACTATCTACTGTTTGTTGTTTAATCGTGCTTAATCTCTTGAAGCGAAAACTCTCCAAGCCCAATAGAGCAGGTTGGCTAAAGCTCCTAAAGCTGCTACCAGATAAGTTCTTGCTGCCCATTTAAGAGCATCTTCTGCTCCGGCGTATTCTTGTTGCGAAACCATGTTTTTATTCTTTAACCAAGCCAAGGCTCTGTTACTGGCATCATATTCTACCGGCAAGGTTACAAAGCTAAACGTAGTAGCAATGGCCATCATTACTAATCCTGCAACAGCCACATAAAACCCGATTCCTGAGCCATCAGCAAACCCTAAAATAAGTCCCCCGATAACCAGCCATTGTGACATACCCGAAGCTACGCCAATCACAGGAACCATCTTAGAACGCATCTGAAGCCAGCTATAGGCTGTAGCGTGCTGAACCGCATGCCCAACCTCGTGAGCCGCAACAGCTGCCGCTGCGGCATTACGCTGATTATAAACTGCTTCACTTAAATTTACGGTTTTATTCATCGGGTTATAATGATCGGTCAATCTGCCTGGAGTCGAAACTACTTTTACATCATAAATACCATGATCGGTAAGCATTTTTTCGGCTATCTCCGCCCCACTCATTCCGTTGCGGAGATGTAATTTAGAGTATTTCTCAAACTTACTTTTTAATCTCGAGCTAACCAACCAACTAAAAAGAGCAATCGCTCCAATAAGTAATAAATACGTAATATCCATTTGTTTTTAAATTTTGTTTTTAAAGGGGTTAAAATTACTCATTTCATCTCAAAAACCAAGCCCTTTAAAAGAAAATTAACAGGGTGTGAAAAAATGTCAGTTAAACAAAAAAACTTTCTCCACAAAGCCTTCTAATATTCTATTTAGATTAGTAGAAATATTCTTACTTTTGGGAGTTTAATAGAACAACATCAAATGGATATTTCAACTTTATTATTGATACTATTGGCTTTTGTTGGGGCTTTGGGGCTTTCGTGGTTTCAGTATTTTTACAAATCAAAAAGTCGGCTTAAGGTAAATAAATTACTGTTTTTGCTAAGGTTTTTAACATTTTTCGGTGTGTTGCTTTTGTTGATCAATCCGAAAATTACAAAGACGAATTTGCAAATCATCAAAGCACCGCTTGTAGTTGCTGTGGATAATTCGCGTTCGATAAAAGAGTTAGAGCAAAACGAAATCGCATTAGCCGTAAAAGAAAAACTGATTCGAAATAGCAGCTTACAAGACAAATTTGATATTCAGGTGTATAGTTTTGATTCAGACAGCAGATTATCGGATAATTTTGACTTTGATGCAAACCAGACTCGAATCGACCGATTAGCCAAAAACACTGCCTCTATTCACAGAAATAAAACTTTTCCGACTGTTTTGCTTTCTGACGGGAACCAAACTTTGGGCAACGATTATCTCTATGCTTTTTCTCAAACCAATAGTGTTTATCCTGTGGTTTTGGGCGACACTATCAGGCATCTTGATTTAAAAATAAATCAATTGAATGCCAATCGGTATGCTTTTTTAAAAAATAAATTTCCAGTAGAAGTGTTTTTAGGCTATGAAGGTGAAAAAAATGTCGAGGCCGAATTTTCGATTCAACAAGATAATCAGGTTTTACACAAAGAAAAAATACATTTTTCTAAAGAAAATAAATCAGCGGTTATAGAAGTGTTACTCGATGCTAATAAAGTAGGCATTCAAACTTTTAAAGCGGTAATTTCGTCTGTCGAAAGCGAAAAAAACACCTATAATAATACCAAAAATTTTGCTATAGAAGTGATTGATCAAAAAACTGAAGTAGCTATTATTTCGGATATCAATCACCCTGATGTAGGAGCACTAAAGCGGGCTATAGAAAGTAACGAACAAAATAAAGTTTCGATATTTTCAACTAAGCAAACCGGATCGCTTGCAGAGTATGATGCCGTTATTTTATATCAGCCTACTAGCCTCTTTCAAGAGGTTTTTAACGAAATAAAAAATAGCAATAAAAATTATTTTTTGATTACCGGCAGACATACCGATTTCAACTTTTTAAGCAGGCAACAAAAAATATTTGGGTTTAGAGGTTCGAATCAAAAAGAAGATTATTTAGCCGATTATCAATCAGCTTTTTCTAGTTTTGCTCAAGAAGACATAGGGTTTGATGATTTTCCGCCTTTAGAGAATCTATACGGAAACCTCGAGATAAAACAAAACATCTCTACCCTTCTAGAAGCTAAAATCAGAAATATAGCTACCGAGCAACCCTTGTTTTTCTTTTCAGAAAATGCAACGCAACGTACCGCTGTTTTACTGGGAGAAGGTATCTGGAAGTGGCGACTAAATTACTTTTCGCATACAGAAACCTTCGAAGAGTTTGATATTTTCATCAACAAAACTATCCAGTATTTGGCTACCGACAACAAAAGAAAATCACTCATTGTCAATCACCAAAATTTTTATAATTCGGGCGAAGCTATCGAGATAACCGCTCAATATTTTAATAAAAATTATGAATTCGAACAGAACGCACGCCTTTCGATTTCGTTAAAAAACAATACAACCCACCAATCAAGAACTTATGATTTGCTCAAAAGCCATAATTATTATAAAGTAAATCTTGACGGACTTACACCTGGCGAATATTCGTTTACAGTAAAGGAGCTTTCGAGTAATACCTCTTACAGCGGCAATTTTGAAGTCATTGATTTTGACATCGAAAAGCAATATACCAATGCCGATCATAAAAAATTATTGTTGTTGGCACAAAACACAGGCGGACAAACTTATTTTGGAAACCAAATAGATGGGTTAATTTCAGATTTACTGCAAAATGAAAATTACAGACCTACTCAAAAAGAGCAAACCCAACAACTTCCGTTAATTGATTTTTGGGTGCTTTTAGGGCTAATTATTGCCTTGCTTACTTTGGAATGGTTGATAAGAAAGTATAACGGAATGTTATAGTTAGTATAAGTAGGTCATAATACTTCTTTTGATAAAGAAAATATAGACAGCCATTTAATAAATCTGCAATCGAATATTCAGTATCTTTGTCTCCTATGGCCAAGAAAGAAAAAATCTGGAACAAAAACTTCATTATTGCTTGTATAGCTAACTTTTTGGTTGCTTGTTCGTTTAATTTATTGATGCCCACCATTCCGATTTACCTCTCTGAAGAAATGGGCGTAGAGCCTTCACAAATCGGGTTGGTGCTTTCATCATATGCTTTTGCCTTGTTAATTATTCGTCCGTTTTGCGGATATTGGGTTGATGTTTATCAACGAAAGCCTTTGTTTTTGTTGGGCTTGATTTGTTTTATTACCGTTTATTTAGGTTATTATTATGTTTCTATATCGGTAGTTTATTTTGTATTACTAAGGTTTATTCACGGTTTATTTTGGGGCTTAACAACTGTTTCTTCCAATACGGTGGCCATTGATTTGATTCCAGCGTCTCGCAGAGCCGAAGGTATCGGATATTTTGGAGTAAATACTAATATTGCCATGGCAATCGCTCCGTTTTTGGCAGTAAACATATATGAAGAAAAAGGTTTTTACTATCTCATTTCGTGTGCTTTAGTAATGGGAGCTGCCTCAGTTTTGGCGGTAGCTTTTATAAAAGTACCAAAAAGGAAAAAGTTAGATAAAATTCCACCCATGTCACTCGATAGATTTATGCTGATTAAAGGAATCCCGATATTCTTGAACCAGCTTTTTATTACTTTTGGATGGGGAACCTTAGTCGCCTTTGCCGTATTATATGGGAAGGACACCGGCATCGAAAATGCAGGAATTTTCTTTTTGTTTTTAGCTTGCGGACTTATTCTCTCAAGAATTACTTCCGGAAGATTTGTAGACAGAGGTCACGTACATAAAGTGATGGCTGTGGCTCTGCTGGTTATTATCGGAGCTTTTATAAGCTTTGCTTTATTACAAAGCACAGTAGCTTTTTGTGTATCTGCTTTTTTTATCGGTATCGGATATGGCACTCTTTTCCCTGCCCTACAAACCATTTATATTAATATGGCTCCGAGTAGCAAAAGAGGAACTGCCAACTCGACCTATCTTACCGGTTTTGATTTGGGTATCGGAATCGGAATGATGAGCGGAGCTTATATTGCAGATAGATATGACTTTTCTACGATGTATCTGATCACAGCAGCTTCAGTATTTATCGGATTATTTCTTTACTGGTTCAATTCTCGCCGGGTTTACGAAAAGAACAAACTCGCTCAATAATACCCAAAGTTCCTACAGTTTTATAATTCTCGTGCCGTAAAGATAGAGTCTGTTTTACCTTCCTTTCCTTGATTTTTCAATAATACAAAATGTGAACGAACCGCTGATAGTACCGGATAGCACTTATAAGGCAAGTCATATTCTTTAGCGTATTTCCGGATAATCGGGGTGATTTTTGGGTAATAAGTATGCCCTACTGTCGGAAACAGATGATGAGCAATATGATGTGTAAAACCACCGTAAAGAAAGTCAGTTACCAGATTGCCAGCACCAAAATCTTTGGTAACCAACATCTGGTGATACGCCCAAGTATTATCCATCTTTCCGTCTTGAGGGGGTTCAGGAAAAATAGCGTGTTCATCAACGTGAGTCGAAATAAGAGCCACTACTCCCAAAAGACTCGCCGATAAATGCATGACAAACCAAGCTAAGAAAATCATCCCAAAAGAGTGATTCAAAACCCAATACGGAATTACAAGCATATAGAATATGTTAAATGCTTTGGCAGCAAATAGCTTGTAATACTCTATAGTTGGTATGTTATAAATGCGTTTCAAATAGTTGTCTTTTGTCGCAAAAAAATCTTTAAAATCTCGACTAAAAAGCCAAATAAGTGTATAGAACGGGTATAAGAGCCACATATAAATATGTTGAATTCTGTGAAATTTATACCAGGGAGCGTTCGGGAAAATACGCACTACATCACTCTGTTTGATGTCACAATCCCAGTTTTGCACATTCGGGTACGGATGATGCAAGCTGATGTGTCTTTGAATCCAGATTTCGCTATTGCTGCCAAAAAGTTCCAACACATAACAATACATCCGGTTGTGTTTTTTATTAAAAAAAACTGCGTTATGCGCCGCATCGTGAAAAGAGTTTACAAAGAGGATAATCATAGAGAATCCCATCAGTATATAAAATAAAAAAAGTAGTGGTGTAGAGTTACCAAAATACAAGATACACCCATAAAAAGTAAAAAAAAGCACAAGCAAAAAAAGTGCTTTAAAAATATTCTTTTTTTGTATAGATTTGTCTTTCAGAACTTTTTCTTGGACTTCTTTTACTAATCTTTTAAAAAAATCATCCTTTTCAGGGCGTAAGAAAGTAGGTGGTTTGAGGTTTTTGTCACTAATCATTCTTTTCTATTTTTAAAAGGTACAACCAAAAATAGGAAATTATCTCTTTAATAGCGAATCTTTATACCAAAAAAGCTCATTTATATTTCTATAAATAAGCTTTTCTTAAAACGATTTAGGTTATAAATTAGTCTTGCTGATGATCGTCCTCAGAGTTATGAATGTCCAGTTCTATCCACACCACATTTTGATTACCAGCCTTGTCAAGTGCATACACTCCAAAGTGATAATGCTCCTCTTCTATATTTTCAGGAATATCAATCTGCAAATAGATGTGATCGTTCTTCCCAGAAATTACTCCGGAAGTTTCAAATACCCATGGCTGGTAATCGGATGGGCTGGCTAATTTATGACCATGACCGTCTCCGGCAAAATGAATATCAATTTTGTAGGAAGCTAATTCGATATTGTCAGTAAAATCTACCTCTGCATGAATTTTATCTCCTGAATGAAATACCTCTCCATCTGTAGGTTGATTAACCATAATAGTAGGTTTCTGCGTATCTGGCTCTGAATTATCATCACTTGAGCAAGAAACAGAAAATAAAGCTGTAACTACAGCAAAAGCGTATATAAATTTAAGTATTTTCATTTTTTATGTATTTAATTTAATGATTGTTTTGATTAAACAATTTGATAACCAGGTCAAGGGCGGACCTTTGTTCGATATGTTTGTAAGAAAAATTTTAGTATAAAAAATATGATACCCAGATAGATTTGTTTCGAAAAAAAGAATAACTTTATTAAGTTCTGCATACTTAAAATCAAATAAGAGCGTATGAGGAATTTTATAAATACTTTGTTCGCAATCATGAGTTTTGTCGTGGTGCCTAAATTGTTTTTTGTGGGTAACACTGCCATCAAAATGATGCTCAATCACAAAGTAATGCAAAGCATTATTGACTTGAGGAAATAGAAACCACAACAGTAAAAATAAGCTGATATATAACTGTTTTTTCTTCATCTAAAACAGAATTTGAATCATCAATTGGATGTTTCGGCCTTGTTCAGGAATCTCTAACGCTCTATAAAAACTCATGTGATTAAAGTACTTGTTATCAAATATATTATTAACAGTAACTGAAACTAATGGTTTAATAGAATATAAATTTAAAACCGTAGAAAATCCTCCTCCAAAAACTATCGACGACGGAGTGACTGCTTCATTTTGTGCGATTCGGTTTTGTGCTGCAAAATATTTACCGCTCACAAAAGCAGTGGTGTTATCAAAGAGCTTGCTTTGCTCTAAAAAAGAATAATTAACTTTAGCAAAAGTATTCAGAGGCGGTGTGAAAGGCAGCGGGTAATTTTGTGAGTTACCAAGCTGTTTGTTATAGATATATTCTAAAACAATTTCTGTTGAAAATCGACCAGCTGTATAATTTGCTTCCCATTCAAATCCGCTAAGTAAGGCTTGGGTTTGCGAGAATTGATAAATTTGTCCGGAGTGTGGTAACACCGAAAATTCGCCTGTGGGTTTGAGATAAATATAATTCGAAAAATAATAGAAGTAAGGACTAAAATTAACCGCTAAGTTGATTTTGATATAAGATAACTGTAAATCAATAACATATCCTTTTTCTGCGTTTATGTTTTGATCCCCTTTTTCGTGGCGAAACGAACCGTGATGAACTCCGTTAGCTCCCAATTCAATGGCTGTTGGCGTTCTAAAACTACTTCCGATATTCAGATGAGCGTCTATATTTTTGTTCAACCGATAGAGCATACCTGCTTTAAGATTAAAATTATTAAAGTTTTTTTCTAAATGAGGACTCCTTTGTGCATATTGCTGGGCAGTTGCTTCGGGGTAATTACGCCCTGTTAAGTATTGATAAAGTATTGAGTCATAAAATTCTTCGAGGCGTATTTCAGAAAAATCATATCGCACCCCCAAATCAAACCGAAACTTATCAGAATAATGATAATTATGTAAAGCATAAAGCCCATAATTAACTCGCTTATATTGAGGAAGCAAAAAGCTGTAGCCTTTGATTTTATTATCTTGAAACTGCCCTTGGAGGCCAAAATCTGTTTTGTGTTTTTCTGAAAAGAAACGCGTGTATTGAGTAGTAAAGCTTAGCGTATTCAAATTAAAATCAAGCTCGGTGTTGGTATCTTTTTCTGGTATTTCTTGATTCGGATAATGGGTATGGAATAAGCTTTTTTCTTTTCTGCGGTTATTTTGATAGGTCAAGTCAAACGATAATTCGGAATCCTCAAAATCCCATTGATGTTTATTCTGAACCATAAAATGATTGGTTTGTTGATACGGATATTCAATATTTCGATAATTTCCGTCATCCTCAAGACGATTTAAATCAGGTATTCCGTGTGATCCGGGAAAAAAACCTGTTTTGTTTTGGTTGTTAGAAACAGTTAAAATCGAATGATACTTCTCTCGCACATATCCTATTTGCCCCAGCGCACTCCACTCCTGCCCTGCTGTGTTTTTTAATCTCCGGTTGTGGATAGGGATTTTGCGAGTAAGATAAACAATGGTGTCTGTTGGAGTCTTAAAATCTCCGAAATCCAGATAAGAAGCTTTGAATTTGTAAAAAAATTTATCTTTTCGCTGTGAGATATCCAACGCTGAGCCTATAGTGTTATTAACGCTTCTGCCTAAAAGCGATGCTTTTGTTGCAAAAGAATTTTTGGTCGGAATCTCATTATTATTAATATTAAGTACTCCGCCTATAGCATCACTTCCGTATTTGATTGTGCCTGCTCCTTTAATAAGCTCTATACTTTCTGCCGAAAAAGCATCAATCTCAAGGCCGTGGTCAGCACCCCATTGCTGTCCTTCGTGCTTGTTTGTGTTTACCGAAACAGCCACTCTATTAAACCCTAATCCTCTGATAACAGGTTTCCCTGCCCCCGACCCTATGCTCATCACGTTTACTCCTGAAACATTTTGTAGAGACTGAACCAAAGAACCCGAAAAGTTATCTCGAATATAATCGTCTGATATACTTTGCTTATTTTCGATGGTTTTGGTAGTGATATGTATCTGAATCTCTTCTATATTCAGGCTGTCTTCTTTGAGAATAATATTAAACACCTTATCATCACCAAGGTAAAAGTGGTAATAAAACGTCGTATAACCTACATACGAAACAAAAATTGTATAGTCAGATAGGGCAAGTTCGTTAAAAATAAATTCTCCGTTTACATCTGAAAACGAGTGCTGGTTAGCTAATTTTATATGTGCTCCTGCCAACGGATTTTTATAGACATCTGTAATTTTTCCTTTTACTACAAATTGCGCATAAGACAAAAACCCGAAAAGCAAAAAAGCAATTGAAAGAAATAATCGCATCTTTGATTTAAATTAGTTAAAATAAAACTTTAATAGGAGTTTAGAAACTTTTTAAACCAATGGTGGTGCTCGAAGCGAAAAAAGACGAGAGGTGATCGATAATAAATAAGAACTATAAAAGCTTTCTGCTTTTGAATTGCTCCAATCTGGATAAAAAGCCTCGAACCATACAGGTTCTACTTTGATTATCAGGCTAAGGGTGAAATCACAAATAGAACAATCTTCTTGGTCATTGTGTTTGTGACCAGCATCTGGGCTATCACACAAGTGTAGGGCTGTGTCATGTGGCGAATGCTCTAAAAAGTGAGCAGAACGAAGCCCAAAAGAAATAAAAAATATTCCTATCAGTAATAAACTGTATCTTTGTGCTTTGGTATTCATACCGTGCAAAACTAATAGATAAAGTTGCTAAATAAAAATGTATTAACATTGATTTAAAAAAGTTTTGTAATTTGAAATCAAATACTTACTTTTGCACCCTTATTACAAACAATAAAATTTATTTATTATGAATCATTACGAAACTGTTTTCATTTTGAATCCCGTTTTATCTGAAACTCAGGTAAAGGAAACAGTAAGCAAATTTGAAGATTTTCTTACTTCGCGCGGAGCACAATTTGTATCAAAAGAAGATTGGGGGCTTAAAAAATTAGCCTACGAAATCCAACACAAGAAAAGTGGTTTTTATCACTTGTTTGAGTTTACAGCACCAGGAGAAGTTATTGCTGCTTATGAAACTGAATTCAAACGTGACGAGAGAGTTATGCGTTTCTTAACTGTATCTCTTGACAAGCACGCTATATCTTGGGCTGAAAGAAGAAGAGAAAAACTTAAATCAAAAGCTAACTAATTATGTCAACAATAGAACAATCTGCAAAAGGAAAAAGAGAAGGAGAAATCAGATATCTTACTCCGCTTAACATAGAAACTACAAAACAAAAAAAATATTGTCGTTTCAAGAAATCAGGTATCAAATATATCGATTATAAAGACGCTGATTATTTATTGAAATTTGTAAACGAACAAGGAAAAATTCTTCCAAGACGTTTGACAGGAACTTCTTTAAAATACCAAAGAAAAGTATCTGT
>CAYPCZ010000037.1:0-23764 GCA_964409345.1 uncultured Flavobacterium sp.
CTCAAAACCAATCCGAACAGCAGAAGAATGCTTATTTCTGCTTGGAATCCATCTGTTTTGCCTGACACTTCAAAATCTTTTTCGGAAAACGTACAAAACGGAAAAGTTGCTTTACCTCCGTGCCACGCATTTTTTCAGTTTTATGTAGCAGACGGAAAACTTTCTTGCCAGCTCTACCAACGAAGTGCAGATATTTTCTTGGGAGTGCCTTTTAATATTGCCTCGTATGCTTTATTGGTTTTGATGATTGCACAGGTTACAGATTTACAACCGGGAGAATTTATCCATACGTTTGGAGATGCTCATATTTACAACAATCATTTCGAGCAGTTAGAATTACAGCTTTCGAGAGAGCCAAAAAAACTTCCGAAAATGATACTCAATCCCGAAGTAAAAAACATTTTTGATTTTAAATTTGAGGATTTTACTTTGGTTGATTACGACCCACACCCACATATCAAAGGAGTTGTGGCTGTTTAATCCGTATTCTGTCATTGCGAACACAAATGAAAATCAAATGCAACTTGCTTTGAAATTTGCGAACGAAGTTCTGAAGTGAAGTGTGGCAATCTGAAAAAACTTAATGAAATGAAATTAAAAGGCTTTTTATTTTTAGTACTTATTTTAATAACTACTCCTGTTTTTTCTCAAAAAAAATTGATTGAAAAAAAAGCGAAAGGGATTTTAATAGAAAGAGGCTATTTAGATAAGGATAGTTTAAAAACAGGAAAATGGGAAAACTTTTTTAGAGATGGAAATATTTCTAAAATAGAACATTACAAAAAAGGAAAATCCAATGGAACTATAAAAGAATTTTATCCAAACGGACAGCTTAAATTTGCAGGAAAGAAAAAAGATGGAGTATTTAATGGAAAACTAATCTCTTACCACGAAAACGGAGTAAAAAAATCAGAGGGGAAAAACAAAGGACAAAAAAGAATAGGAATATATAAAAGTTACTATCAGAGTGGTGTACTTATGGAACATAGTAAATACGATAAAAACGGGAACTTTTATTATTCAAGGTCATATTATTCAAATGGAAAACCTTTATGGATTTCTGACAGAGATAAAAGCGGAAATTCATTTGGCGAAAAGTTTAATGAAAAAGGAGTTGTTGTTGAAAGAGTTGTTTATCAGGAAACTCCTAATTCCAAATCCCGTACTGAAACCAAGTTTTATGATACAGGTATAATAAAAGAAATATTGATAACTGAATATGAAAATGATACCTTATCAAAATATTACAGAGAAAAGTATAATGAGAACGGAAAACTTACACAAGAACACTTGATAGACGGAAAAGCCAAACCTTATTTAAAAGTATTTGGAGATTCTATCAATGAATTTTATTATTTGAAAAGTGGTTATAGTAGTCTTAAAGAAGATGGCTATTTGGAGTCCCATTACCTAAACGGACAAGTTGCAAAGCAGGGTTATTACAAAAGTGGTAAAGATGGTGTTTGGAAGTCTTTTTATAGTGATGGGACACTTAAGTTTGTGGGTAAATATATAGCAGACAGTGATTATACACCAGAGAAAAAAGACAGTATTCACACCTATTATTATAGTAATGGAAATATAGAGCGAATAGAGTTTTATAAGGCAGAAGTTAAAAATGTTAAAGGTATCGGAGGTGGAATTTTAGTTAGTGACAAAATAGGAACTTGGAAAACTTATTATAAAGACGGACAACTTAAAGAAACTACCGAATATAATGATGATAGAGGAAATTTCAAACAGGGGAAATATTTTTCGTATTATGAAAATGGAAACATTCATAGAGAAGGAACTTATTCTCAAAATGAATTGAAAGGAGAGTTTAAAACATATTATAAAAGCGGAAACTTACAGGAAGTGGTTTCTAATTATAGGTTTGGGGCGAAAAACGGATTAGTTACGACCTATTATGAAAACGGAGTAAAAGAATCTGAAATAATATATGACAGAGGTGTAAAGCACGGGAAATTTATTGAGTATTTCGAAAATGGGAAAATTAAAAAATCGGGAATTTGTGAGTCGGGGAAAGAAGATACAGGAGTTTGGGAATACTATTACAAAACAGGAAATATTGCTCAAAAGATAATCTATAGCGATGATGAAAAGTTAGTTTTAATCTATTATCCGAACAAAAAACAAATGGTTGAGATAAGAACATCTCTGTTTGAAAAGTATAGTTTGAAGAATATTAAAGTTTTTAATGAATTAGGCGAACATATTACTTTCAATGAATTTGCTTCGTTGAATGATTCTTGTGAAGTATATTATTTGCATTTTAGTTATAATAATTATCAAGGGGATATATATATTAATGTTCACTACACCGAAAATAACGTAAAAAAAGAATACGAAAAGACTTATTAAAACCTTAAATCAAAATACTTATTCGTTTGCCAAAAAAAGATAAATGTCAAAAATTAGTGTAGAAAATACAGAAATTACAATTATATCGGTTGGGGAAAAAGATTACATTTCGCTTACAGATATGGCTAATGCAAAAGAAAGCGAAAGCCGTGCTTCGGATATAATCAAAAACTGGATAAGAACACGTTATGCTATTGAATTTTTAAGCACTTGGGAGCAAATAAACAATCCGAATTTTAAAGTGGTCGAAACTGACCACTTTAAAATGCAGGCAGGATTAGCAAATTTTACGTTAAGTGTTTCCGAATGGATTGAGAAAACAAATGCCATTGGAATTATAGTAAGAAAAGGCAAATATGGAGGTACGTTTGCTCACAAAGACATCGCTTTTGAATTTGGCTCTGCAATCAGTGTTCCGTTTAAGTTGTATTTGATAACTGAATTTCAACGCTTAAAAGAAGAAGAACAAAAACAACTTGGCTGGTCAGCAAAACGGGAATTAACAAAAATAAATTATCGTATTCACACAGATGCTATCAAACAAAACCTGATTCCGAAAGAACTAACTTCAAAAGAAGTTTCTATTATTTATGCAAACGAAGCTGATGTATTGAACGTAGCTTTGTTTGGAATTACAGCCAAACAATGGAGAGAAACCAATTCAGACAAAAAAGGAAATATTCGAGATTATGCAACAATAAATCAACTGATTTGTCTTTCAAATTTAGAAAATCTGAATGCGGTATTTATTCACGAAAATTTACAGCAAAGCGAACGCTTGAAAAAACTGAACAAAATTGCCATTCAACAAATGAAAGTGTTCGAAAATATAGAAGACAGGAATTTATTGAAATAAAAAACCATAAATCAAAATGTTCATCAGAATCGTAAAATTGAGTTTTCATCCCGAAAAAGTAACTGCTTTTTTGGAGAATTTTCATCAGAATAAAGAACAAATCCGAAACTTTTCGGGAAATACTTTTTTGGAATTATATCAGGACAAAAGCAATAAATCGGTGTTTTTTACGTATAGCATTTGGGATCGAGAAGAAGATTTGGAAAATTACCGAAATTCGGAATTATTCAATGAGGTATGGAGTTTTACAAAAGCCTTGTTTAACGACAAGCCACAGGCTTGGAGTGTGGATAAAATCGAAAGTCTTCCGTAAATCCTCCCCTAACCTCTTCAAAGGAGGGAAACAAAAAAGTAAATGAAATGTGTAACATAAATAATTAATTCCCCTGTTTAAGCCCCTTTCCTTTTGGGGTCGGGGTGAGGCCTATGAAATCAATATTACTTAGAGAAATACAATCGTTTTTCGGTTCGCTCATCGGCTATTTGGTAATAGCTGTTTTCTTGCTCTTAAATGGGCTTTTCTTGTGGGTCTTTAAAGGAGATTTTAATATTTTAGATAATTCTTTTGCAGATTTGACTCCGTTTTTCACCCTAGCGCCTTGGGTTTTGATATTCTTGATTCCTGCTGTAACTATGCGTAGCTTTTCGGACGAAAGAAAACAAGGAACAATCGAACTCTTGCTCACAAAACCACTTTCGGTGTGGCAAATCGTAAACGGAAAATTCTTCGGAGCTTTTCTCCTTATTATAATAGCTTTACTGCCCACGTTTATTTATGTTTATGTCATATATGATTTGATAAGTCTGCCCACTGTAATAGATTCCGGAAGTATTTTAGGCTCCTATTTTGGGTTGTTGTTTCTTATTGCGGGTTATACCGCTATCGGAATTTTTACTTCGATTCTTACTGAAAACCAAATTGTAGCCTTTATTTTGGCAATCTTCTTGTGTTTTGTGCTGTATTTCGGGATGGAAGGACTTTCTTCTCTTTTCGGGAATAGCTATTTTATAGCTTCATTAGGCATGGATTATCATTACCGAAGTATTAGTCGGGGTGTGTTAGATACGCGAGATGTTATTTATTTTTTGAGTGTAGCGATTTTGTTTTTATCATTGACGGCTTTTAAACTTAAATCTTTGAAAAATTAAACCGATGAAAACCACGAATAAGAAAAACATCACTCAGCTTCTTTATATTATTCTAACAATAATTGTATTGAATTTCTTAGGAAATATTCTCTACAAACGCTTGGATATGACCCATGACAAGCGTTATACGCTTTCTCAGGAAACAAAAGAAGTGCTCAAAGAAGTAAACCAGCCTTTGGAGTTTACGGTGCTGCTTCAAGGCAACGATTTTCCGTCTGAATTCAAACGCCTACAACAAGAAACTAAACAACTCTTAGAGGAATTTCGTGACATAAATAGCAATATTAGGTTTGTTTTCGAAGATCCTCTTGAGGGTGAAGAGGACGTAAACCAAGCAATGTTTGACCTCGATCAAATAGGGCTTGCTCCCACGAATATCCCTATACAAAAACAAGGGAACCAACAGGTAGTAATGATTTACCCGTGGGCGATTGGGTATGATCAGGCAAATCAGCAGTCTGTTAGAGTGCCGCTTTTGTTTAATAATACTGGAATGTCTGCTTCCGAAAACATTCAGAAGTCCGTCGAGCAGTTAGAATATGCATTTACAGATGCTATTGCCAAACTAACCATCAAAGAAAAAAAGAACATTGCTATACTCAAAGGTAACGGGCAAATAGACGATAAATATCTGGCGGATTTTATTACGAATCTACAACCTTATTATCAAATCGGAGAGTTTGATTTAAAAAACCTTCAAGACAATAATGAGCAGGTAATTAAAAACTTAGATCGCTTTGATTTAGCTATAATTGCCAAACCTACTGAGCCTTTTTCTGAAAGAGAAAAATATATTCTTGACCAATATATCATGAAAGGTAAAAAAACCATGTGGTTTATTGATCAAGTGAATTTTGATTTGGATAGTCTGCGAAATCCTATGCGTCAAAACATTGCTTTAGGCAACGATTTGAATCTTGATGATATGTTTTTTCGTTACGGTTTCCGTATCAATTATAGCCTGATTCAGGATTATTTGTCAGCACCCATTACAATAAAAGGCGAAAATCAAGAAGATCTCCCGCTTGATTGGTGGTATTCACCGATTATTCCTTCTCGAGAAAATCACCTGATTAACAAAAGTACTAACATCGTAAAACTTGAGTTTGCCAATGCAATTGATACGCTTGATAACGGGATTAAAAAAACAGTCTTGTTAGAAACTTCTGAAATGTCCAGACCTATTGGCGTACCTCAGCAAATCAACCTTTTTCAGTTTGATGCTCAAGAGCCTTTTATCGGCAAACCAAGTATAACCGGAGTTTTGTTAGAGGGCAATTTTACTTCAGCTTATAGAAATCGAGTAAAACCATTTGATTATCCGAATCAAAAAGACGAAGGAACAGACTCAAAAATGATTGTAATTTCTGACGGAGATGTAGTCAATTATATGTATGCTAACAAGAAATTCTTGCCAAACGGTTATGATGTCTGGACACGACAAATATACGGAAACAAAGACTTTTTGATGAATTCTGTGCATTATTTGCTTGATGATTCCGGGATTATAAATATCAGAGCCAAAGAAGTACAGCTTGCTTTTTTTGATAAAGATAAAGTAAAAGAGCAATACACCCGCTCACAAATCATTACCGTTGGGTTGCCAATTATGCTTTTGGCTATCTTCGGAATAATATTTAATTATTTACGTAAAAAACGATTTGCCTAAAGGTTACCTTAAATACAGCGTATTCTTATCTGTAGAATAATCCTATTTGAGTTTATTTATAATTTTGGATGATAATATTAAAATTATGATAAGTTTCAAGGTGAGTTCTCTCAAAAAACATTAAATAATTTTCCTTTTCAACCGAAATTACGATATATTTGTAGCTTGAACAATTAATAGATTACCAAATGAAATTTATAGTATCGAGTTCTCTTTTGCTAAAGCAATTACAAGTGTTGAGCGGCGTTATCAATAGCAATAATACCTTGCCTATTTTAGATAATTTTTTGTTTGAACTCAATAATAATGAGCTTACTGTTACGGCTTCTGATTTAGAAACTACCATGTCTGCTGTATTAGAAATTGATTCAGAAAGCCAAGGAAGCATCGCTGTTCCTGCCCGACTACTACTTGAAACACTCAAAACTTTTGCAGAACAACCGCTTACTTTTACTGTGGAGGATAACAATACGATTGAGATAAGCTCTTCGTCAGGAAAATATGCTTTGGCTTATGCCAATGCCGAAGAGTTTCCTAAAACGGTTTCGTTACAAGATGCATCTCAGACCGTTGTGCCGGCAGAAGTACTCGCTACAGCGGTTAGCAAAACTATTTTTGCTACAGGAAACGACGATTTACGACCAATCATGTCAGGAGTTTTCTTTCAGTTTTCAACCGAGGGGTTGATTTTTGTGGCTACCGATGCTCATAAGTTGGTTAAATATTCGCGAACAGATATAAAGGCCGATCAAACTGCAGAGTTTATCATGCCTAAAAAACCTCTGAACATTCTCAAAAACATATTGGCTACCTCAGAGGCCGAAGTAACTATCGAATATAACGAATCAAATGCTACTTTTTCGTTTGACAGCTATATTTTAACTTGTCGCTTGATAGACGGAAAATATCCGAACTATGAAGCTGTGATTCCTAAAGAAAACCCAAATCAACTCCTCATCAACAGAACGTTGTTTTTGAATTCAGTGAGAAGGATTTCGATTTTCTCAAGCAAAACTACCCATCAGATTCGCTTGAAAATGGCTGGTACAGAACTTAATATTTCTGCCGAAGATATTGATTATTCAAACAAGGCAAACGAAAGATTAACCTGTGATTATCAAGGTGATGATCTCGAGATTGGGTTTAATTCTCGCTTTTTATCAGAGATGCTTACTAACCTTACTTGTGATGAGATTTCGCTCGAGATGTCATTGCCAAACAGAGCAGGTGTTCTTACTCCGGTTGATGGCTTAGCCGAAGGAGAAACCGTTACGATGCTTGTTATGCCTGTAATGCTTAATAACTAATATATATTCCTCTCATACAAAATAAGCCCCTCTAATCAGGAGGGCTTTTTATTGCTTTTTTGACGTTCAAATCTGAGTTGTTAAAAATACACAAAACAGGCTTTATAAGCTAAAAACTATATAAATTTGTAAGCTATACATTTTTGTAAAGTAGTTTTCTAAATATTTAAAAAATCATGAAAATTTTTCTTTTAGCCTTAGGCATTTTATTTTCTACTATTGGTTTAGCTCAGGCTCCTGCTAATTATTATAATTCAGCTACCGGAACCGGTTACCAACTCAAAACTCAATTGCATAACATTATAAAAAATCACAATGACCAAAGTTATGCGGCTTTGTGGAATCTTTATAAACACGATGCTTTTAGAGATGTGTATAATTATTATGAGAACGACGGAACTTTGTTAGACGTATACTCCGAAAACCCGACAGGCACAGATCCTTATAATTTTTATACAGGCACAAATCAATGTGGCAATTATAATGGCGAAGGGTCGTGCTATAACAGAGAACATACGATACCTCAATCTGTTTTTAATGGAGGAGTGCCGAGAACTGACGGGCATCATGTAATTCCTACTGATGGCTATGTAAATAACAAAAGAAGTAATTTCCCTTTCGGGAATGCCGTCCCTAACGGGGGGTGGACTTCTCAAAACGGTTCAAGAGTGGCCTCAAGTGCTGTGCCAGGATACTCAGGTAACGTATTCGAACCCATTGATGAGTTTAAAGGAGATTTTGCACGTATTCATTTTTATTTTGCGACGCGTTACCAGAATCAAATTTCAGGATGGAGTTATGCGATGTTCAACGGAACAACTACTCAAGTTTTTAAAGACGGATTTCTGGATGTGTTATTACAATGGCACGAAAACGACCCGATAAGTGAAATGGAAATAGCACGAAACAACAGAGTATATCAGTTTCAAGATAACAGAAACCCGTTTATAGATAACCCAGACTATGTTCATGAAATCTGGGGATACTCTTCTACTTATTCTATAGCTGAGCTGGAACAAATATACGTTTCGGTCTATCCGAATCCGGCAAAAGACCAAAAAATCAATATTTCAACCGAGAAACAAATCGAGAAAATAACACTTATTAACCTAAACGGGCAAATCATTCAGCAGATTAAACAACCGGTTTCACAAAACAACATCTACACACTGGATAATTTGCCTCAAGGATTTTATCTGTTAAATCTGAATATAGGAAATCAAAGTATTACTAAAAAAGTCATAGTAAACTAAGAATCATATCACCCGGAATTAAAAAAAAGCATTGTTCTAAACAGTGCTTTTTTAGTTTATATTTTGTCCTGTCCAGAAATAGCGATACACAAAACTTTAGTAGCAAATCAAATGCTGACTTCAAATCAAATTGCACATACAAATAAACTCAAAATGAAACCTATAAACCAAAAACAGCATCAAAAACATTTTTGATGCTGTTTACTAACCTGTATCGATTTCTTAGGACTAGTAACCTATATTTTTAAATAAGGCTACTCTTCCATATAAGCTTCAATAGGGGCACATGAGCAAATCAGATTTCTATCTCCATAAGCATCATCTACTCTTCTGACAGAAGGCCAGAATTTGTTTTCGTTGAGGTATTCTAACGGATAGGCTGCTTCTTGTCGTGTGTATGGCAAATCCCAAGTGTCTGTAGTCAGCATTGCCAAAGTATGGGGAGCGTTTTTAAGCACATTGTTCGGGTTCTCTACACTTGCCTTATCAATTTCTGATTTGATGGAAATTAAAGCCTCACAAAAGCGATTTATTTCCGCCAAATCTTCACTTTCTGTAGGTTCAATCATTAGTGTTCCTGCTACAGGGAACGATACGGTAGGAGCGTGGAATCCGTAATCCATCAGGCGTTTTGCCACATCGCTTACTTCGATTCCGTTTTGCTTGAACATTCTAAAATCTACAATCATTTCGTGAGCAGCACGTCCCATTTCTCCGGTATAAAGGATAGAGAAATGTTTTTCTAAACGGGCTTTAATATAATTGGCATTCAGAATAGCAATTTGAGTAGATCGGGTAAGTCCTTCTGTTCCGAGCATTGATATATATCCGTACGAAATTAAGCAAACCAAAGCAGAGCCATAAGGAGCAGACGAGATAGCTGTAATTGCTTTTTCACCTCCTACCTCAACAATTGGGTTATTTGGCAAGAACGGAACTAAATGTTCTGCTACACAGATGGGGCCTACTCCGGGACCTCCACCTCCGTGAGGAATAGCGAAAGTTTTGTGCAAGTTCAAATGACAAACATCGGCTCCGATAGTAGCAGGATTCGTAAGACCTACTTGAGCATTCATATTGGCACCGTCCATATAAACCTGACCGCCGTTTTCGTGAATGATGTTAGTGATTTCTATAATAGCTGCTTCATAAACGCCATGGGTAGAAGGATAAGTAATCATAGCACACGAGAGATTATCTTTGTGTTTGATTGCTTTTTCTCTTAAATCTTCTACGTCTATATTTCCTTCAGGAGTGGTTTTGGTAACCACGATTTTCATCCCTGCAAGTGCGGCAGAAGCTGGATTTGTTCCGTGAGCAGACGCAGGTATAAGTGCAATGTTTCGGTGTTCTTCTCCTCGAGAGTGATGATAAGCACGGATAACCATAAGTCCGGCAAATTCTCCTTGTGCTCCCGAATTAGGTTGAAGAGTTGTTCCTGCAAATCCTGTGATTTCACTTAATTGATCTTCCAGTTTTTTAAGCATTATCTGATAACCTTCTGCTTGGTTTTTAGGTACGAATGGATGGATGTTACTCCAATTCGGCAAACTCAACGGCAGCATTTCTGAAGCAGCATTAAGTTTCATTGTACAAGAGCCCAGTGAAATCATCGAATGGTTGAGCGATAAATCTTTGCGTTCTAATCTTTTGATATATCGCATTAAAGCTGTTTCCGAATGGTGTGAGTTAAACACTTCGTATTGCAAGAAAGATGAGGCTCTCTCTATGGCATTATCAATGGTTGTGTTTGACAAAAGCTCATTTACCTCAAAGCCTTGTTTGGCTAATGCTTCTGCAAAAATATGTACGATTTGATTGAGGTCTTTTAATGAAGTGGTTTCGTTTAAGGCAATCGAAATGGTTTCGTTGTCGATATAATAGAAGTTCACTTGGTTTTTCTCTGCTATAGCTTTTATTTTCTGAGCGTCAGCTTTTACGACAATAGTGTCAAAGTAAGAAGAGTTGGTTTGAGTAATGCCCAATTTGCTTAATGCGTCTGCTAGAGTTACGGCAGAATGATGCACTTTATCGGCAATATATTTTAATCCTTTTGGTCCGTGATAAACAGCATACATTCCTGCCATAACAGCCAAAAGCACCTGAGCAGTACAAATATTTGAAGTGGCTTTTTCGCGTTTGATGTGTTGCTCGCGGGTTTGTAAAGCCATTCGAAGGGCACGGTTTCCGTTTGCATCTTGGCTAACACCAATGATACGGCCCGGCATGCTACGTTTATATTCTTCTTTGGTGGCGAAATATCCGGCGTGAGGACCTCCGTATCCCATCGGAATTCCCAAGCGTTGTGTGGTTCCTACTACCACATCGGCACCGAATTCTCCAGGAGGAGTAAGTTTGGTTAATGATAAAATATCGGCAGCAAAGGCTGTTTTGATTTCTTTTTCTTGAGCTTTAGCTACAAAATCTCTATAATCATAAACCTGTCCGAATTTAGCAGGATACTGCAAGATAGCTCCAAAAAACTCTTCAGAGAAGTTAAACTCTTGGTGATTTCCTACCACAAGTTCTACTCCGATAGGTGTAGAACGGGTTTCTAGAATAGATAAAGTTTGAGGTAATATTTCTTCTGAAACAAAAAATTTGTTTACGTTGTTTTTCTTTTGTTCACGAGTGCGAACATCAAATAGCAATGCCATGGCCTCGGCCGCAGCCGTTCCTTCGTCAAGCAAAGAAGCATTGGCAATTTCCATACCCGTAAGCTCAATTACGGTAGTCTGGAAGTTCAAAAGTGCCTCTAATCTTCCTTGAGCAATTTCTGCTTGATAGGGCGTATAAGCCGTGTACCAACCTGGGTTTTCGAAAATATTCCGTTGAATAGGAGCCGGGAGCACCGTAGGGTGATAGCCAAGCCCGATATAAGATTTAAAAATCTTGTTTTTGTTTCCGAGTTCTACCACATGGTTGTAGTACTCGTGCTCAGACATAGCCGGAGCAAGATTTAAAGGTTTTTTTAATCGTATTCCGTCTGGGAAAGTTTCATAAATCAATTGGTCAATATCGGTAACTCCGATAGTAGAAAGCATGGTTTGAAGGTCATTCTCATTGGTAACGCCCAAATGACGCAAGGCAAATGAATCTGTTTTCATATAATAAAGTACGTAAAATAGTTGTGTTTTACTAAACCACAAAGATAATGATTTTAATTCTGAAATTATTATTTTGATAATAAGGTTTTCTGTTTTGATTATCAAACCGATGCACTGCTATTTCACTTGCTCTAATAGATTTTTTCTCACTTTAGATTTTAAAAACTTATCGTACTTTTACATTTTAAATTATATCATGAAAATAATTGCTGTTATTCCGGCGCGATATGCCTCCACGCGATTTCCTGCAAAATTGATGCAAGATTTGGTAGGCAAAACAATCATCAGAAGAACTTACGAAAGTGCCTTAGAAACGAATCTCTTTGATGATGTTTTTGTAGTAACTGATTCTGATTTGATTTATAATGAAATTACTTCTTTCGGAGGTAAGGCAATTATGAGCAAAAAAACACACGAATCTGGAAGTGACAGAATTGCCGAAGCAGTCGAAAATATGAATGTAGATATTGTGGTGAATGTGCAAGGAGATGAGCCTTTTATAGATAAAGATTCGCTTGAGAAAATTGTCGAATTGTATAAAAATGATGATGATCATCAAATTGATTTAGCTTCATTAATGCGAGAAATCACAGATGAACAAGCCATCGAGAACCCCAACAACGTAAAAGTAATCACAGATCAATTTGGGTATGCTTTATATTTTTCTCGTGCGGTGATTCCGTATCCTAGAGAGAAAAATGTGGGAGTGAAGTATTATCAGCATATTGGTGTATATGCTTTTAGAAAACAAGCACTGATGGATTTCTATGCACTTCCGATGCAGTCGTTAGAGGCCTCTGAAAAGTTAGAACAACTTCGCTATTTGGAATACGGTAAAAAAATCAAGATGATAGCAACTTCACACATCGGTATCGGAATTGACACCCCAGAAGATTTGAAAGAAGCACGGAAAAGGTTTAAATGATTTTTTCTGTATAAATATTTGTATTAAGTAAATTAAGCATTACATTTGCATTCCATTTCCGAAAGAAACTTTGCGGGGTGTAGCGTAGTCCGGTCATCGCGCCTGGTTTGGGACCAGGAGGTCGCAGGTTCGAATCCTGCCACCCCGACTAAATCCGATTGTTTTACAGTCGGATTTTTTTATTCCTATGTTTTCTGGAATCCCAAAAATAAATGTGAGCATATTATAAATTATAAACAAAAACTCCACTTTGCCATAGGCAAAGCGGAGTTTTTATATTTGTATAAGGGGAATTAACTTCTTATTTGTGGCTCATCTGTGAAGCCATAATAAGGGCGTTATAAGCATTTACAATTCCTCCAGAAACAGAAAACTCAGAGAAAGATTTTGTGATTTTTTCTCCCGACTTTCCGTCAGTGATTATCACATCATGAGTTGGTTTTATAGTAGAGTCAATTAAGATTTGCTTTACTTGTTTTGCTGTTAAGTTCGGATAATAAGAACGAATTAATGCTGCAACTCCGGCTACGTTTGGCGATGCCATCGAAGTTCCTCTCAGATACTCATAAGAACTATCTGGTGTAGCAGCATAAATTTGCACACCTGGAGCAAACACATCTACGTTTCTTTTTCCGTAATTGGTAAAGCTGGCTAATAATTTTTCGTCATAACTATAATTTAAAGCTCCTACAATAACTACGTTGTCAGAATATTCTTGGTCTCCTGAGTATGAATCGTTAGGGTATTTGTCTACCGTATCAAGATCATAAGCATCATTGCCAGCAGCAATGACAACAAGCACATCTTTTTCGGCTGCATATCTCATAGCATCAATTACCCATTCTTTGTGAGGAGAATAATATTTCCCGAAGCTTCCGTTGATGATTTTCGCTCCGTTATCTACACCATAACGAATAGCAAGGGCAATATCTTTATCATATTCATCTCCGTCAGGAACGGCTCTAAGTGTCATAATTTTAGCGTTATTAGCTACTCCGTCTCCACCTAACCCGTTGTGACGAACTTGTGCAACGATTCCCGCTACGTGGGTGCCGTGTTTTGCCTGATCTAATTCAAGGCCAATAACATCATTGTTCCCGTAGTTGGTGTCGTTAATGTCATCCGGATTATCTCCTACTACTGCTCTTCCGTCAAAGTCTTTATTAAAGTGATAGTTTACTTGAGAGTTGTAGTAGTTTTTTTGTGGTTCGATTCTTTTGTAGAAATCTTCGAGCGAATCATACACACCTAAAATTCTTTCAAGAGTTTGTTTGGCTTCCACTACTTTTTCGTCGGTAGTGTCGATAGCTTTAACCTCTTCAAGAGTAAAGGTTTCTTTTTTCAGGTAGTTTTTAATAGTAGGCTCTAAGCTTAAAAAGAAGTCTACTTGTTGCAAACCTGCTTTGGCTTCCATTATTTTTTCTTGGTATTCTTTTTCTGCTCTTTTGTAGTCGGCCGAACCGTCATCACCTTTTTTAAGAATACGAATAAACTCGTAGTTTTCGTGAATAGCATCTCCTAAGAAATTCCATCCGTGGATGTCATCAACATAACCGTTTTTATCATCGTCTTTACCGTTGTTTGGAGTTTCTTTTTTGTTGGTCCAGATCACTGGTTTTAAATCCGGGTGATTGATATCAATTCCTGAATCAATAATTCCTACGATTACTTCTTTTCCTATAGCTCCTTTCAAAAGTTCTTTATAGGCTCTGTCTACACTCATTCCCGGAATACTGTCTTTTATTAAGTCCAGATGACTCCATCTTTGAAGTTCGGTTTGTTCAATCTTTCCTTGCTTTTTCACAGCTCCTTCGATAGTTATCGGGTTGGCGTGGTTAAGGTTTAGCTTTGGGGCTGTATTGATTGCTCCACATCCTGTAAGTATAAGTGCTACTACAGAAGATACAAAAACAGGTTTAATAAATCTCATTTTTAAGGTTTTTTATTTAGATTATGCAAATATGTGTATATTTTTTGTGTTTTGTTACAATTTTAGAAAATTTTAGAATATTTCTGCACAACTAAAAGTGTCTTTAAGGCGAACTCCCTTTTCGGTGTGTTGTACTGTTATAATTTGGTTATGTGCATCATGTTCTAAAAACAGATAATAATTTTCATCCGCTGCTTTGTTCAGGAACAGCTCTTTTTCGTGAAGAGTCAGCAGTGGGCGAGTGTCATAACCCATTACATAAGGAAGCGGAATGTGTCCTGCGGTGGGTAGCAAATCAGCTGCAAAAACGATTGTTTTTTGGTTGTATTTTATTATGGGGAGCATTTGTTTTTCGGTATGTCCGTCTGCAAAAAAAATTCCGAAATCAAGTTCTGATTGCTGTTGGAAGCTGGTGTCTTCTCGATTGATAAAACGGAGTTGCCCAGCCTGTTGCATCGGCAAAATATTCTCTGACAAAAATGAGGCCTTTTCTCTTGCATTAGGCTGGGTTGCCCAATCCCAATGATTTTGATTGGTCCAATAAGTAGCATTTTTGAAAGCCGGAATATAACCGGTTTTATCTTTATTCCAGTCTACACTTCCTCCGCAATGGTCAAAATGTAAGTGAGTCATAAAAACATCGGTAATATCATCTTTTGAAAATCCGTGTTTTTTGAGGGAGTTCTCTACCGAAAAATCTCCGAACATATAATAATATCCAAAAAACTTATCTGATTGCTTGTTGCCCATTCCTGTATCAATCAAAATGAGTCTGTTTCCGTCTTCGATCAGCAGGCAACGAGTAGCCAAATCAATCATGTTGTTGGGGTCTGCCGGATTGGTTCTGTTCCAGATGCTTTTCGGAACTACCCCAAACATCGCCCCCCCATCTAATTTAAAGTTTCCACTTTCTACTGGATATAATTTCATAGGTTGGTTAGTTAATAATAATTTTAATGTTTTTCTCTTTTTTTTCCTGAGAATTTTCTCAAGACAAAATAATCAAACAACATCATGAAAACTCCCATAAATAGAGTCTGATATAACGAAGGACCTAAGCAACTCCACTTTGTGAGATTTTCATAACACATATTGGGTAATTTAAAGAAATACCCAACAATAAAATACAAAGTCGAATACACTAAAAAGCCTGTAATGAGTTTTTGTGCCTTTTTATTAGCTATCATCTTCCTGTGTTTTAAATTTTTAACTTGTGTTTTTTTTTAATGGCAATTCGACCTATACTTTCTTTATATGAAATAATATTATCTGAGTGGTCTAAATCAGTTACATGAATATTTTTTTAATTAAGAATAATGCCCCGATAAAGCCAAGAAAAACAATGAGTACCCAAAGTCTTCCTTTATAAAAATAATCGTGCATTTTTCTATCTTTTATATAAGAATAAATCATCACCCCTATAAACAAAACCAGAAAGCAAACGGCAAAAATAAGCTGATTTGTTGTAAACATTACTTTGAATTTGAGCGTAAAAATACGATTTATTTGTCAACTTTTATTGCCTTTTTAGCGACAAAATCATTTTGTTTTGGCAGTTAGTCCGACTGGGATAAGTATTTTTCCTTTTTCGAATGTATTCAGATATAAAGTGAGTGGTTTTTGATTGGTATTCCAGCTGATTAAATAAACATCAAGCATTCCGCTGCCCAGCGGGCTGGTATTGCTCGGGAAAGGGCAACAGTTTTCGTGGTGAGCATACGATATTTTCTCCCCATTTGGGCCTTGCAAAGCGTTGAGAAATTTTTCTTGATTAGCTTCTCTTTGGTCTAATAAACCAAAACCAAGGTTTACAGGATAATCGGGATGATAACCATATTTTTTGTCGGTTGCTTTCTCTACGAGTAGGTAGGTGTGTTTGTCTATAAGTTCTGGACTTATGGCGTTATTATCGATGTTTTTGATGGTCAGCTTGGTGCTGATGCACGAGGTCAGTATCGAGGACAAAATCAAGATATAAAATACTTTTCGCAACATACTATGCATTGTTTATGTGGTAAAGTTATGGTTTTTTGAGGGCTTATATAAAAAAAGAAGCAGCAAATGTTTGCTGCCTCTTGAATAGGTTTATCGTGTGAGCCATCCTCTTCGGCTGGCTGTAGCAATTGCATAGGGCGTAATCCAGAATAAAGTAAAGGCATAAAATATACTATAAGGATAAGCCCAAATAGACTCCAATAAGTTTTTCTGTCTTTTATGATAAAAGAATACTTGAATGCTTGAGAAAATAAAAATACTCATCAGAACCGAACTAATAAATAATATCGGATGTGTAAGAATAAACAAAAACATCAGTATTAGTAACGGATAGGCCATTATTACTTTTAACCATTGATTGATAAGTAGAATTCTGGGACCTATTTTTGAGTTTTCTCTAAAATTCTTAAAAGCAAATTTGGTCATCATTATGTTCTCACGAACGTTGCTTCGTTCCCACCGGATAAACATTTTATACAAACTTTTATACTTTTCAGGCGTATTGGTTAACACTAAAGCATTCCGTTGAAATAAAACATGATAGCCTTGTTTTAGAATCATATTAGTCATGGCGCGGTCTTCGCCAATATCAGAGGCTTGCCCCATAAAGGTTTGGTTAATCCATTCCGGAAGACACGACAGGACAGCATCTCTACGATAGGCTGCCAAAGCTCCCGGTGTGCACAAAACTGAACCCAAGGCGCTTTGTGCTGAACGGATAAATTCGAAGCTAAAAACAAAACTCACATTAAGCATACGAGGGATAGCAGCTTCTTTGTTGTTCAGCACTCTTACGTTTCCGGCCACGGCACCACATTTTTCGTTGACAGCAAAGGGGCTTACTAAATTGCGTAAAGTATCTTTTTTAATGATAGAATCACTGTCAATAGTTACAAAAACTTCACCTTCAGCCAATTCAAATCCTAAGTATAACGCATGCCTTTTTCCTTTGTTTTTGGGTTGTTGATAAATAGAGAGCCGATTGCTTAATTTCTCTTTGGCTTTTTTCATCCAATACCAGGTATCGTCTTTACTCCCGTCGTCAACGGCAATAATCTGCATCTTTTCTGCCGGATAATCACTTTCGGCCACACTGATTAAAGTTTTCCAGACAAGCTTTCCTTCGTTATAGGCAGGAACAATAATCGTGCAGGTTGGTAGTTGCTCATCAACAACAGATTTGATGGGTTTGTAACGCAAAAATAAATACAAAATATACAACAAGAAACAAACTTTTAATGCTACCAAGATGAGTGTAATGGTCATTACGGTCGGTCCCCAAGAAGTTTGCATTCGATCTAAATGTATGGCTTGAAAATGCGATTGGAATATATAGACTGAAAAAATAGCTCCAAACATCAATAAAAATGTGCCGGAGAGAATTAGCAAATCTGATGGTTTGAGTGTTTTATGATTCGGCAACCCCCAAAGTTTGTCTTTATATAGTTGAAAATTTTCTATGCTAAAAAAAGCGGTTGTTTTCTGATTGTTTTTAATTTGATTTTCCATAATGTTGTCCAGGCTTATATTGTTCAATAATCTTTCACCAACTACGTTTTTCAACTACTGTGCCATGTGGTTTTACAGGATAAATCAATGGCTTTAGTGTTGAAACTTGTTGCGACAAATGTAGAATTGAGGTCAAAGTGTGGAAATAGAGCCTTTTTTGTATGGAATTTTCGAAAACGAAAAAGCCCGTATTCCAGATAAGAAATACGGACTTTTTTTAATTTTTGCAGATTTATAAACTTGCTTCTTCAGTTTTGCTCGAAGGAGCGATAAGCCGATTGAGCTCGTTGAGTTCTCTGGGGGTGAGTTCTCTATATTTTCCTGTAGGAATGTCAAGCGAAATATTGATAATCCGGATGCGCTTTAAGGCCGTTACTTCATAACCTAAAAATTCACACATTCTCCGGATTTGTCGGTTTAATCCTTGTGTGAGAATAATCCGGAAAACATATTTACTGATTTGTTCTACCTCGCATTTTTTGGTAACGGTATCCAATATAGGAACTCCGCCCCCCATTCGTTTGATAAAGCGTTCGGTAATGGGCTTGTTGACCGTTACGATATACTCTTTGCCGTGGTTGTTACGTGAGCGTAGAATTTTGTTTACGATATCACCATCATTGGTCATCAGAATCAAGCCTTCGCTATCTTTGTCAAGCCTTCCGATCGGGAAAATTCTTGTCGGATAATTGACGTAATCTACAATGTTTCCTTTTACACTTTTGTTGGTGGTACATTCTACTCCGACCGGTTTATGAAAGGCCAGATAAACGTTTTTAGTTTTTTTATCAGAGATGAGTTTTCCATCGACCCGCACTTCATCACTCGGAGCTACTTTTGTTCCCATTTCAGGGATCTTGCCGTTGATGGTTACTCGATTTTGTTCGATGAGTTTGTCTGCTTCTCTGCGCGAACAAAACCCGGTTTCAGAGATATATTTGTTGATTCTTTTTAATTCTTCCATTATGGTTTTTGTATATTTTTTTACTAGCATTGTGATGAACAGAATTAACCCACTTCTCCTCTATGGGGTTTGAGTGCATCTCTAACAGCAATCATATTCTCTTTCTCTACAGTTAAAAAAGCTATAGCATGAAACTCTGAGAGCTGTTCAACACCCGAAATCGTGTTAGGAGTTTTTTCTATCGTGACGTATTGGTCAAGATGAATTTTATGATGTTGAGCAATAGCATGAGCATCAGGACCTCTGAAATCCCATATTAGTTTTATTTTAGCGTGCATTTTCTTGTTTGTTTTCGTAATCTAAGAATTTGTATAAATACCAGTTTTTTAGAGCAAATTTTTGCTCCAGCAAAATTAGAATACTAATCGGGATATATATTAGTTCAGTATAATCAAATTCATAAAAAATAAACGAAATAATCAAAATTATCCGACTGTATTCGAGGTAATAAATCCATTTTCGTTGCTCTAATAAAGCACCGATATTAATGAGCGTAATGAGTGATACAAGACTCACGGCTATTTTTTCTACTCCATCAAAATAAGAGAAAAAGGCACTAAAGAGCATCAGCGTAAAAGCTACCCCAAACAATTGAACGTTGATATATTTCTTGAATGTCAAGCTCAGATTTTCTCTACTCACATTCTTTCGGAAAAATTTCTTTTCTAATTCCGGGCGAATATCCTGATCCATAACTGCCGGAGAACCAAAAACTATTTTCATCTTGTTTTTAAAGCCTTTTTGTCTTCGCATGGCTTCATAAATTTCTAAATAATAATGAAAGTGTTGCCACAAAAAGCTATAACTTCCAATCGGATGCGTAAGGCCATATTTGGGTTTTTCTTCTTCTTGTTGAAAGGTATCAAAAAGCTTGTCCCAAAAAACAAAAACATCACCATAATTTTTGTCTAAATATTTTTCATCCGAAGCATGATGGATGCCATGGAGCGAAGGAGTGATAAACACATATTCCACCCATTTGGGTGCTTTAATCATTTGCGTATGCGTAAAAAACGAATACATTCCGTGAGCCACCAATACGCCCATTACCATCATCGGTTCAAAACCAAGAAGGGGTAAAGCACACCAAAACCCGGTTCGGATAAAAGCCTGAATGGTCGTAATTCTGGCTGCTGTCGAAAAATTAAATTCCTCACTTTGATGATGCACAATATGAGCCGCCCACAAAATATTGATTTCGTGTCCGAAACGATGATACCAATACCAAACAAAATCGGCTGCCAAAAGAAGCAATACCCAAACATACCAAGCAGTCGAAATTTCAAATAAAGCATAGTTTTGGTGTATCCAAACAAATAAATTATAAAACGAAACTGTTACAAACAAATTGAGTAAACGCTCAGCAACCCCGATAGTAGTATTAGATACGGAGCTTTCATACTTAAAAAGTTTGTCTTGTTTTTTGTATTTGGCATATTGGTATTCCAAATACAGAAAAATAAAAAAAGCAGGAGCGGCAAAAGCAATAAAGTTGATGTTTTCCATATTGTTTTGTTTTAGGGTTAGTCATTCACTAAAAGCACCAAATCAACAAAGCATATCACAAATATACACATTTATAGAGTAATTATCGTATGTGCTAATCGAACTTCGTTTGCAAAATACTTTTGTTAACAAAATGTTTTCTAAAGATATCTAAAATAATTACTTTTGCTGCTTTATAAACAACACAACTTTTTATAACTATTTTATTATGAGTCAAAACCTGTATGAAAAAGAGCTTTCGTTTCAAGTTGACAGACGCAAAGCCGGAGTTGAGCTTATTAAAATCATTAGTGATTTATGGTATGATAAATCAATCGAATTGGTTTTTTTCAGAAACCAACTCATCGATCGCAATGTAAGTGATATTCTTAATCTTCATGAATATGCATGTGAATTTGTAGGCAAACCCATTTCGGTTTTTGATACGGTAGAAATTGCAAGAGAGATTCTTTCGCTTGAATTGCCTCATTCAAAGCTTGATATTGGTAAGCTTACTTATGAATTCCATTTGGAAGACGATAAATATAACGATGCAAAAGCTTTTGTTATCGACAAACTAAAAAACGCAAAAGACTTTATAAACAACAAACCAAAAGATGTGGTGCTATACGGTTTTGGACGTATCGGAAGATTGTTAGCTCGTGAGATGATGAGCAAAGCCGGAAAAGGAACGCAGCTTCGTCTTCGGGCTATCGTAGTAAGAGGAACAATCGACGAAAAAAACTTAGAAAAGCGTGCTTCACTTCTGCGTCATGATTCGGTTCACGGAGATTTTGACGGTTCGGTAATTGCAGATTTCGAAAACAAATCGTTATCAATTAACGGAACTCACGTGCATATTATTCCTGCCAATAATCCGGAAGATATAGATTATACAGCCTATGGTATAGAAGATGCGCTGATTATTGATAATACAGGAGCATTCACCACCGAAGAGGCTCTTGCAAGACATTTGCAGGCAAAAGGAGCTGATAAAGTGTTGCTTACCGCCCCAGGTAAAGGAGTCCCGAATATTGTTTATGGCGTAAACCATAATGATTATAATCCGGATGAAGTAAATATTTTCTCGGCGGCTTCTTGCACGACCAATGCTATTACCCCGATTCTAAAAGTTATAGAAGATAATCTTGGCGTAGAAAAAGGACATTTAGAGACCATTCACGCCTATACCAACGACCAAAACTTAGTAGATAATTTCCATAAAAAATACCGTAGAGGTCGTTCAGCTGCTTTGAATATGGTAATTACCGAAACCGGTGCCGGAAGTGCGGTTGCTAAAGCAGTGCCAAGTTTAGCAGGAAAGTTAACTTCAAATGCCATTAGAGTTCCTGTACCTAACGGTTCGCTTGTGGTTCTGAATTTGCAGATAACCAAAGAAACTTCAAGAGAAGGAATCAACAATTTGATGAAGAAATATGCTCTAGAGGGTGATTTGGTTGAGCAAATCAAATATTCATTAAACAATGAATTAGTATCTTCTGATATCGTCGGAACTTCTGCTCCGGCTATTTATGACAGTAATGCTACTATTGTTACGCCTGACGGCAAAAATATGGTGCTTTATATTTGGTATGATAACGAATACGGCTATTCACATCAGGTAATTAGGTTGGCTCGCCACGTTGCAAAAGTAAAACGATATACGTATTATTAATAAATTCAAAGAGGGCTGTTTTCAAAAAAACAGCCCTCTTTATTTACTTTACCTTTGAGTTAGCAATCAGTTCAGTGACTTCTTTAAATAATTTTTTGTGAGTGCCTTAATAGTCACCAATCAAGAACTTATTTACAGTTGAATTCGGATTGGTATATTCATAATCTAAAATTACTTCTCCATAAATTTTAGATCCAAACGTATTGATGGTATATAATAGATAGACATAAAACTTTTCATTTTTTTCATATTGTTCTATATCTGCTTTTGTAATTTCTTCATATTGTTTTTTGGCTTCTTCGATATCTTTAAATGAAGTGGATTCGATGTTTTTTTCGATCCATTCTATTACTGAGTTTTCTTTTTTTAATTCAAGAAATTCTGCTTTATAAAAAATATTCATTTTAGAATTAAAGGCTTTCATTAAATCTTCCGATTTCTGGTAAGATTCAGACTCTTTTAATGCCAGATACAACTCCTTTAGTTTTATATAGGTATCTTCATAAGAAAGAACTTCGCTATCATTATCCTTTATTAAGGTTTGAGCCTTCTGTTTATAGGTGTCCAGTATATGACTATCCTCATTCTGGATTGAGGTTTGTGAATAGTTTAAAAAAAATACCACAAGTAAAATAGATGTAAATAGTTGTCTCATATTTAATTGTTTATACTTTTTATTTAAAATTATCCTCTAACACACAATCTACAAAAAGATCTGCACAAACTCCAACAGATAGAGAAAAAACTTGCCTAGCTACTTTAATATTATCACTTGCAGCCCCTCTTTCTCTACCTGCTAAGTTTTGGCTTTCTGATGCAGGTAATGTATCTTCAGAGCAAGCTCCTAAAGCAATAATAATACTGACAAATAAAATAATTTTCCTCATAATTATATGTATTAGTGTTAATAATTCAGTAAATATAAGCGCTATCAAATTAATATACAATATTTTTGATTTATTTTTTATGAAAAATGAAAAACGATGATAGTAAGAAAGTAATGCCTCGTCTTAAAATAATATTTCTTTCAGTTTTGTCAAAACAGAATTCTAACTACCAAAAACTGGAGTCAAATCCTGAAATTTATACTACTTTTGAGGTTTTTCAGTTATAGCTGTATGCTAAAAAAACTTTTACTGATACTGTTTTTACTTTCCTTTTCTTTTGCTTTTGCACAGGAAACGAATCCACTGTATGAATCGGAGAAAGTCAGAGTTACGAATGACACGATTACCCTGCAAAACAAAAACCTCAATCCTTCTTTTTTTGAGGTAAAAGACCAAAACGGAACTATCATCTCTAAAGAAAAATATCACATTGATTTTGAAGACGGAAAATTGATTTTTACCGATTTAGAAATCGAAACTGAAGTTGAGGTTTTTTATCTGAAAATACCCGAATTTCTGACCAAAGAATATGCAATCTATGACGAAAACCGAGTGGTTTCGAATGAAGAATATGACGGAATGTTGTATTCGCTTGATGTCGGAACTCCAAAGCGATTCGTGCCGTTCGAAGGTTTGAATACTTCGGGAAGTATTTCCAGAGGAGTTACGGTCGGAAACAACCAAAATGC
>CAYPCZ010000038.1:0-23039 GCA_964409345.1 uncultured Flavobacterium sp.
CGAATTTTTCTTCGACACTACAGAGTGTGTCCTGCGGATGCAGGGCACACACAGCGTGTATAAGAAATAGCGGGTTTAGTGCTAAATCAAAGGTCTGTACTTTTAATAAAAGTCAGTGCCAAACTGAAAGTGAAGTGCTTATTAATCCGCTACTTCTCATACACACAAAACGTTATCGGCAAATTTTAAAAACCCAATCAAATGGCTAAAAAAACTTTAGATGAAGGATTTGAAACATTAATTGAAAGATTAGAACCTTTATATTCTGAACGAGAGAAATCTACAAAACACAAAGGGACTGTAAAATCTTGTTTAGAAAAAAACTTTGATAGCAGTAATCTATTTGAAACAGGTTCATTTGGGAACGGGACAGGTGTTAGACATTACAGTGACACTGATTATTTCGCAGTAATCCCACCAAATAATCTAAAGGATAACTCCTCAACTAGTTTAAGAGAAGTTAAAGAAGCTCTACAGGACACATTTTGGTCAACAACTGGAATAGTTGTGTCTTGTCCAGCAGTGAAAATTCCTTTTGGTCATTATAAATCCGAAGAACTTGAAGTTACACCTTGTTGCATCAATGGGACAGTTGAAACCTCACTAGGTAATTTTAGGCGTTATGAAATTCCTGATTGCAACGGTGGATGGATGTTTAGTAGTCCTAAAGCTCATAATGAGTATGTTGAACACCACGATAAAAGACTTAATAGAAAATTGAAACCACTAATAAAATTGGTTAAAGCGTGGAAGTATTACAATAATGTTCCCGTTATTTCTTTTTACTTGGAATTAAGAGTAACTAAATATGCTGAAAGCGAAAATATTATTATTTATGACATTGATGTTAAAAATATTTTAACAAAACTCTTGGATACTGAATTAGCCAGTATTCGTGATCCAATGGGAATATCTGGTTTAATACCTGCTTCTAAAACTGATGATAAAAAAACGAATCGTTATCAAAATTAAAAACTGCTGTAAGTAGAGCAGAAAAAGCTTCTGTCGCAAAGTCTAATGATAAAATTGATGATGCATTCTATTGGTGGAACTTATTGTATAACGGAAAATTCCCATTAAGATGAACAATATTCCATCTAAACAAAACCAACAAATACAGCTTGAAAGATTAGCTGCTCAAAGAGAAATATACTCATATGCCAAGCGTTTACACTTATTACAGATTATCCTTACAGTAGTTATTCCAATTGTTCTTTTCATTTTGTGTTCATTTTATAAAAACCTAATAACTTATACAGCTCTTTTTGGAATATTGGCATTTATTTTTGATAGCATTTCAATCACACCGTTAATAAAAAGGTTAAAAGCAAAAGCAGCAAAAAATCAAGAACTTTTTGATTGTGAAGTTCTCGAATTAGAAAAATCACCCCTTAAAACTGTTTCAGATGTTACTGTTGAAGAAATACTTCTAAACTATAATGCCCACCAAAAAATAGAAAAGAATATTGAAAAAATCAGAAATTGGTATCCCCAAAACATTTCTGAACTACCAATTTCTTTAGCTCGAATTATTTGTCAAAGAGCAAATTGTTGGTGGGATTCTAAACTTAGAGTTCGATATTCAAATTTCCTTATGTACTTTGGACTATTTGCTTTTATTTTAATTTTTATTATATCATTTATTTCGCAAACTGATGTTGTAACATTGACACTTTATTTAAGTGGCTTAGTCCCATTATTTCAATTTTGCAATAGAGAATATTTTGAACACAGAGATGCAGCTAGAAGACTAGATGAATTGGTATGTTATTCAGAAAAAATATGGGAATATGCCTTATCACATTTACAAGAATATCACGAGAACAAGCTAAATTCGAGAAGATTACAAGATGAAATTTTCGAACATAGAAGTAAAAGTCCTTTGATACTTGACAAATTTTACAATCTATTTAGAGACCAAAATGAAGTATTAATGAACCGAACTTCAGAAATTTTGATTGACGAAGCAAAAGAAAAAATGAAAAACAGCCGATAAAAGCGGTAACCGTTGCACAACTCTTTTTATCTAAAACTGTAAAAGCCGTTAAAAAACTGTATTTAGGATTTACTAATTTCAAAATTGATTTAGGTGGAGAGTAGTATGCAAAAAGAAAAAATATTATTAAGCAATAAAAAATATTTTGGTACTTAAAAAAATAGTTGTACATTTGTACCAATCGAACTCGCCACGCTTAATCACTTCATTGTGATGCGTACCAAGGCGGGTCTTTTTTTTTATAGTATGATTGAAAAAGAAGACTACCCGAAAAAAATCATTTCTCTTGATAAACAGATAGAACAGCTTCAAGAAAGAGGTATGCTGATTGAAGATGTTGATACTGCCAAAAAATTTCTCAGAAATATAAGTTATTTTAGGTTACAAGGATTCTGGTGGGAATTTCAGATTGATAAAGATAATCATAAATTCAAACCAAATACTACATTTGAAAGTGTAATAGACCTATATACTTTCGATAGAAAATTAAGACTTGTAATATTTGATGCTTTAGAACGAATTGAAATTGCACTTCGTACAAAAATGGTTTATTATTTGTCAATAGAAAAAGACCACTGGTGGTTTGAAGACATTAATAACTTTTTTAATGATGGTTTCTTCGAAGAATCAATAAAAGATATTGATAAGGAGTTAGACAGAACTAAAGAAATTTTTATTGAAAGCCACTATGATAAATATGGCACAGAAAACAGACCACCTGCTTACAAAACATTAGAGGTTTTATCGTTCGGCTGTCTGTCCAAACTTTATAGCAATTTAAAAAATGATATAACAGCAAAAGACAGAATTGCAAAAGAATTTAATCTGCCAAACCATAGCTTTTTAAGAAGTTGGTTACAATCGTTTAATACAGCCCGAAATATTATTGCACATCATAGTCGATTATGGAACAGAAATATTGACTTTCCTCCAAAAAGCTTACACAAGACAGAATTTAATTTCATTCAAATACCTGATAATTTAAACTCACTATATCATTGCTTGTCTTGTATAGTCTTTGTATTAAACAAAGTTTCAGAAGGTCATACTGTAACAGAAAAAATTATTGAACTATTAGATGATAATCCTTTTATAGATGTTAGCGAAATGGGATTCCCTGAAAATTGGAGAGAACAATCTTTATGGAATTTATAAAAAACTTCTGTATGAAATTTGCAAATCACGAAATACAAGTCTTACTGAATTCTTCAAAAAGGTAGGAATATAAAACTCTCAACAATGTTGAGAGTTTTTTTGTAAATGAAGTTTTTCGTAAATATTTTAAAGCTTTATTTCCATATATTTGTTGATATACAAAATAATTATTTATAAACTAATTACAAATGTTTAATTATTGCGTATGTTTTTGAGTTATGGGCAATTATAATCGCAACTCAATAAAAATCAAATTTTAATAACAAATTATGAATTATCAAGAAAGAATATGTTGTTTTATAGACATTTTAGGTTTTAAAAAACATATTGATGAAACTATTAATGAATCCGGAGAAGATAATTTAAAGAAAATTGAATCAATTAAACATATTCTAAAACTATCCAAAAAAATTACTAATAATTCTGGATTTTCAAAATCAAAGGTTATTACGTATTTTTCAGATTCCATAGTAATATCATATAAGTATGATGAACCAAGTCAATTATTTTATACAATATTAGATTTATTGTATGTTAGTTTTGAACTTGCAAATAAAGGTTATTTAACTCGTGGTGGTGTTGCTGTTGGAAAATTATTACACACTTCAAAGTATATATTTGGACCAGCATTAGTTGAAGCATATAATTTAGAATCCAAGAATGCAAAATTTCCTAGAATAATTATAAGTGAAGAAGTTATTAAACTTGGTGTTAAGTATAGAAAAGATTATCATAGTGAAAAAGACGAAAGTGAATACTTAATGAATATACTAACTTTGGATGATGATGGATATTATTTTATCGATTACATATCTAAAGCTTCGTCTGAATTTGACGATTTAGAATATGATTTATTTTTTTATATACAAAACATACAAAAGAAATTCTTTTCAAACTATAATAATGAAACGATAGAAATTAAAGAAAAATTAGACTGGCTAAAAATTAAATTAAACAATTATATAAATCAAATTCAAGAAAACGTTAAAAAACCACAATTTGATTCAGAAGTTATAAATTTGTATTTGGGTCTGCAAAAAGTAAGATAACAACATTAATCAAAATAAAATTATAAAAATTATGAGTATACTTGATTACGGAATGCTTTTTCGAAAAAACAGTAGAAGCACACTGTGGAAATCCAAAAACACCAATGTATTTTTCTAATTCATCGCCAAGCGGCCAAACGTTAAAATTGATTTGGATAAAGAATAAGCAAGTTTACTTAGCTATCAGATTTCCTAAAGAAAGCATACTTATCAAGAAGTTCCCCATCATCAAAGCTTGTAATACCTTTTATTTTGTTTTCTATTCCATTATATTCAATTTCTACATAAAACATAAAAATAGCATACACAGCAAATCGCTGGTTTCCCTCTATCCAATATTCTATAAAATCCCCTTGAGTAAATGTAATATCATATCGCTCGTGCTCTGATAATGTATCAAATTCTTTAATAGTCATAATATTTTCGATTAACTTGATAATACTAACATCGTAATTGTCACAGCAAAAAAGAACAATAAACTTAATATTTCCCACCAACTAAACAATCTAAACTTATCGGGAGAAAAAACAACAGAAAAGAATACCGAAAGATTATAACGAATACATCTTCCAAATTTTTGAGTAATGGTGTATTTTTTTCTTCGATTCACAATTAGCTTATGTTTCATTTTAGTATAAATATAATTATTTTTTAATTATATAAACACTAATAAGGTTTTCCGTAATTATTTAAAAAAATATTTATGTATTTTTGTCAAAACCAAATAATCACATATATTTAATTGTTGCGTATATTTTAATAGTTAGACACTGCTAAAAGAAAACCAAATACTAAAAATATGAAAACAATAACTTTAATTATAGCATTTACTTTGTTCTCTCTATCTATGTTTGGACAAACTGATTTAAGAGAAAATAGACATACATTCAAATACGATATATCTTTAGAGGAATGTAATTTTGATGGTACAGTTGCAACCCCTACAAATAAACAGACAATGGAACAAGGATGGAAATTTAAAGTTAGAAATGTCGTAGGTAGTGATTACATTATTCAAGTGTCAAAATTTACGGACGGAAGCACAAAAGCAATCTCTCAAAATTTAAAAACATATAAAGATTCTAATGAAGAGAATATATATTTTAAATTAAGTTCAACAGAATATTTAGCGTTTGCAGAAGAATTGAAAAGAAGAGGAAGCTTTGTTGTTGGAGCTTCCACCACTTTAATAAAAATAAGACCCGGAAATGGAGAAGATGGAGAAAATGCAATTTTTTCAGAATTTGGAAATGATTTCAATGTTGGAGTAACAGCAGGATGGAGAATTAATGATTGGAAAAGAGATGTGTCTATATCATTGGTCGGAGGAATTGGTTTTTCATCAATTAAAGTAACACCTCAAACCACAAGAGATTTTATTAACTCTGAATCAACACAAAGTTCAATAACTTTTAGTGGTGGTGCAATTTTCGAAATTCAAAAATTTCAGATTAGCACTTTTATTGGAATTGACACAATGTCTGGAGAAATTGGTAGAAATTGGATTTATAGAAATAGACCTTGGCTTGGCTTAGGATTTGGTTATGAAATTTTTAAACCAAGAGGAACTGTCAATAATGAATCTCCATAAAACTTATTAATATATTTCCTTTACACAAAGGTTAAAGTTTAATTAAAATGACAGATAAAAACACTTTTAATCCTCGGGAATATATGGAAATGGCTATTGAAGTCATGAAGAAGTCTATTCAGGAACCCAGAGAAGATAAAGTTAGCCCTAAAGTTGGAGCTGTACTGATAAAAAGTGACGGTACAATCGAAACAGGCTTTTAGAGGCGAACTCCGTCAGCCACTGCACCAAGCGACAAAACGTTATAAAAACAAAAACTTAAAATCAGATTCCAAATGAAAAGTCAGATTCTAAAAGAAAAGTTTGAAAAATTAGCAGAAGAAGTAATAAAAGAGGCGGAAGTATTTACTTTCAACCTTAAAGATTTACCTGATGTAAATAATTATCAAACAGATATTAGGAAGCAATTAAACTTTGATAAGATTTTTGAAAATTTAAACACCAAAATAAATAATTGTATATATTGGTTTGAAACTGACACAAGTGATAATTGTCATAGCTTACAAGTTCTATTAAATAATAATAGAGAAATGTTAAATTTAAATGCTAGAACTGTTCCTGTAAAAAATACTAATATAAATACAAATGTGTTATATGTTGGTATTCGTCGTGGAGGTCAAAGAAAAAAAGATAAATTGTCTAATATTTCTGGAAGAATAATAATTCATTTAGGCTACTATGACAAAGGTTCTACACAAGGACTGCAATTAATTCATTGGGCAAAAAATGTAGATTGTAAAATCAATTTAAAAGTTGTTGAATTCGAAGATTTACCAAATGATTATTTAAATACTATAGAAAAAATAATTGCATTTAAATTGAAACCAATGTGTGGAAAGCATTAATCCAGATGTATAAAGTGGTTTTAAGAAATTGTGGCTTTAGAGCCTAATTTAAAGTCTGTTTAGTGCTCTTTAATCCCTAAACCGATTTTATTATTATTTTATATATTAGCAAATAGAAATTGGTTTTTGATATGTGACTTTAACAAATGTCTCTATATTTGTTTATCTATTATGAAGAAGATTATTAAGAATTTACCTGAAAATTATATTTTATCTTATCCGGTCGAAAAAGACACAAAGAATTTTTTTTATATTGGAACATCTGATTCAATCTCAAATGCGAGAAAAAATATTTATAAAGGCTATGGAATAGACACACTTATTTGTGACAGTGAAAAAGTTCAGATTCTAAAAATTGGAATAACTAATAATTTAGAAATTCGCTTGAACTTACATAATAAAGATATTCCAGATTTTAGATATTTAAAAACTTGGAAAATTAAATATCCAAAAACTTTAGAAACCTCAATTCTTGATAGACATTATAAAGATGGTTTTTCTTCTTTTGGAAGAGAATGGTTTTGGGATATAAATTCTAGTTGTAATGAATTTTTAAAAGAAATTGATTGGGAAATTGAGAATACATATAAAATTGACGGGAAAGGATTTTCGCTTCTATATAAATAAAAAATCTATATTAACAACAGTTTGACAAAACAACTGGTTTACGTTGTTTTACTCTCTACGACAATATGACACAGGGTATAGATACAACCGTAAAAGTTGTAGCCATCATTGAAACAAATATTTATGAAGACCAACAATATACTGAAACTGATATAATACCACGTTACGAAAAGCAAGTGTTCTCAAACCCAATAATTAAAACTCTTAAGGTTCCGGTAACAGGACAGTGATTAGGTTAGTATAACCTGTTTTTAATAATTTTTGTACCTTTCGAAACTTAACTATTTAAGTTTATATAATGAAACCAAGATTATTACTATTATTTCTAATCGGAAATATCTGTATATGCTTCGGGCAGATTCCTGAATATTATAGTACAATAGATTTTTCGGAAAGTGGAGAAAATTTAAAGACCCAATTGGCTACGTTGATAACTACAACTCATACAACCGAATTGGTTTACACCTCAGGTAGTTCAGGCTTCTTAGATACTTGGACTGTTTTGAAACAAAGTGATTTAGATTTGGATAATCTCAGTAATGTTCTATTGATGTATGGATGGAATGATAACTCTACCACAGTATCCGAACACCGTAGTCGTGATGTAGATGAATCTTGTCATACAAGCAGTTGTAACGGCAAATGGGTCAGAGAACACGTTTTCCCTAGATCAATCGGAACACCAAATTTAGGAAGCGAAGGAGCTGGTTCTGATGCCCATAACCTCCGGGCTATTGATTCCCAACGAAACAACAGCAGAGGTAACAGATTATTTGGGCAGGCAAATCCGAGCATTCCATCACACACAATCAGTTCAAATGCTTGGTATCCTGGTGATGAGTGGATTGGTGATGTAGCTCGTATTATTATGTATATGTATCTGCGTTACCCTACCCAATGTGCAGCAATAAATGTAGCTACGGGTAATGCTGATTTTGCTCCTTTGGGTGATATGCCTGATATTTTGTTACAATGGAACGAACAAGACCCTCCTTCTGACTTTGAAATAAACCGTAATAATGTTATTGCAGCTAATCAAGGGAATAGAAATCCTTTTATTGACAATCCTTATTTAGCTACATTGATATGGAATGGCCCACAAGCTAATGATTCTTGGAATGTATTAAGTAGAACAGAACTTACCTCATTCCAAGTGAAGCTGTATCCAACAGTTACGAACGGAATAGTGTACGTTGAAAATTCCACTTCAACAGATTTAAAATATTCAATTTATAACATGACGGGGCAATTACTGCAGAAAAACTATACAGAAAAAGAGATAGATTTATCAAATTATTCTAAAGGACTATATATTATTCAGGTTTCAAATCAAGGAAGTAATCAAGCTTTTAAAGTCATTAAGAACTAAAGTTTAATTTAAAGGATGATTTTGAACGTTTTTTAAATTATATAAAGAAGTTATTTAATCGGGAGTTAGCTATTTAAAAAATAAAAAACAATCTAAAAATGATTCAATTATTAAGTAGTTTAAATTGGGGAACAGTACCCGATATAATTCAAGCAATTTGTGCAATTATTGCTGTACCAGTTACATTGGTAACATTATACAAACTAGTAGCAAGAGATAGGGATAGAGAAAATGAAATTGTAAATCTTACTGAAATAGCAAAAAAAATTACTGATTTAGTAACTCAAAACAAAGTACAAAACTTAAACATTAGAAGACCTGAAATATTAATCAAAGGTACAAATGATTTAGATAAAATCTTATTTGAAATATCTAACTCAAATAGATTATCATTAATTAAAGAAACAAAACTAGTTTATGATAATTCTGATAATTTTAGTCTAATGAAATCTATAATAACCACCCAAGCAGGTAAGCAGTATTTTGAAATTGAGCTAATAATAAAAAGTAATTTTGAATTGATTTCATTTGCGATTGAATATATGACAGAAGAGGGATATGAATATATTCAAGATATAAAATATTTTAAAGGTGAGAGGTTTTCTCCTTCTTCAGTTTATAATAAAGAATATTTAAATCTACAAGACTTGAACTAACGTTAGTAAATGTTGAATAACTAGGTTAAAGTCAAAAATAAAAGGTATGAATAAAAAACTATCAAGAATAATCCTGGGTGTTTTATATCAATGAGAATCTTAGTAAAAAACATTATATAATAATTGGACTTACAGGCTAATAACATTGTTAAATAATAAATAAAATGGACATTTCTGAACTTACAATTAAATTAATCATATTGCTTGTTCCTGGTGCTCTAGCAACAACAATATATAAAAGATTAACTATTAGGCATAAAGAACAATCTGATTTTATGTTTGTAATTATATCTATAATGTTTGGTATGTTCTCATATCTAACTCTTCAATTAATATCTTATCTTATTACGTTTTTACAGAATATTTGCTCTAAAAACAGTAAAGTCTATGAAAGCATAGAAACATTTGCGAATCTGGCAAATAGTAATTCTATTCCATATTCAGAAGTAATCTTGGCTAGTATTATCAGTATATTTTTAGGTTTTATAATTTCAAGAATTGATCACTCAAAAGTAATAAATAAGGTTGCTCGTACGCTAAATGTTTCAAATAAATATGGAGATGAAAACCTATATTCATATTTTTTGAATTCACCAGATATAAATTGGGTTTATATTAGGGATATAGATAACTCATTAACTTATTTAGGATTAATTGAATCTTTTTCTGAGGCACAAGAACATAAAGAAATAGTTTTAGGACAAGTAACGGTTTATAATTACCCCGATAGTGAAAAACTTTATGAAATTGAAAGAATTTATCTTGTTTACCCCAAAGATAAGTTGATAATTGAGCAAGCAAAAATTAAATAAAAATGGATAAAAAAAAATTAAATCAAACAAAACCTTTAACAGAAGGTGTGGTAAAAAATAACCAAGTAAAACCCAACCCGAATATAAACAAAGATGCAGTTTTAAAGCCACCTGCTGCTAAGCCCAAAACTAAAAAATAAATATTTTGCATTAACTTAATTTTTGTTTCTTCTGTGGAAAAAGAAATGAAGTTTGACCCGTTGTAGAAATTATTTAAGCTACTCTCGTCTAAATAAAGTACTATTGCATTGATAAAAACGAAAATTTCAGGCTTTTTTGTTTTATAAGAAGCCGTAAAGAAGTGTTAAAAAAGAAAATTATTAAGGGCTTACGATTATTGCGTATATTTGACGTTTAAGCAAACTCAATGTCCAAGAAAAACGAATTAAATAGTTTTGAAAGGTATAAGCTACTCATAAATGCTCGAAACTTCCATTATGACAACTTCAATAAATGGATGACGTATTTTTATGTAGCTATTGGTGCTTTATTTGTAGGTTATTATACAATAAAATCATCAACAGAAACAAATCATCAACTTGACGAAGAAATTAAAATTTTACTCCTATTAGGCTATTTTGTTTCGATTTTTTGGTATCTATCCTGCAAAGGATACTATTATTGGAATATTAACTTCATAACGTTAGTTAACGATTGTGAAGCTAATGATTTAAAATTAAAACCAAAGAAGAGAGTTTACTATGTTTTTGCAAATAAAAATACACAGAATAATTATCTTAATCCTATAAGTGGTGCAAATATTTCAACTTCCAAGATTTCAATTTTATTTTCCTTTACTATAACAGTGTTTTGGGGAATTTTACTCACAAAAGAAGTTTTAGACCAACAACTTTTTTGTCGATTTCTGATTTCTATAGTTTCCACTTTTATCTTAAGCTTAATAATTGGTAAATTTTTAAGAAGTAAAATTACTCACTTTCCAGATTTAAACATTAAACAAGAAAAAGAATTATAACTTAACAAGGCTTTTGGCAAAAAAAGAGGATTTACAGCTAAATAAAAGCACTGTTGCATTGATAAAATCCTGAAAATTTCAGGATTTTGGTTTTACGGGAAGCCGTAAAAAAGGATTAAAAAATATTTGTATGTTTGTGATATGCAATGATTGGGTGTTTGTAGATGTTTTTGGTTATTGTGAATATTAAAAAGTTGTAGGAAATACTAAAACACCGCTCAATAAAATAATATTTGTAAATGCGTAAAACTAAAGAAGAATATCATCAGCTAACTAATTTATATGTTAGACAAAAGTGGTTAATCCCAAAACAACAAGAACTTAAAGAGTTAATCAATTTTTGTGATAACAAAGAATCTAAAGATTTGATTTTTTCGTTATTAGAAAGATTCTTATATTTAGACAATGAAACACTCAATTTATTATTAAATGATTTATCTGATTATATAATTAATAAGACTGATTTTTCTGAAAATACAACACAATTATTATCTTTAACTTATGATGATGAAGCAGATAGTGGTCAAAAAATTCTAGATAATATTAAGCACCCTATATTTAAAAAAGGTTGGAGACAAATAAAAACTGTCAATATGTTTGGTAAAAGTGTCTCTAATTACAACAAGGGAAAAACCGAAATTATTATAATTGATGAATTTATTGGTAGTGGTAAAACATTGAAAAATAGAATTAAATATTTAAAAAAAAATATTATAGGAGATTTCAAATTAAAATGTTGTTTTATTGCTGGAATCAAAAATACAATTGATAATTTAATTGATGAAGGGATAGATATTTATTGTCCACTGCAATTAGATAAAGGAATATCAGAACATTATGAAGGAGATAAATTAATAGAAGCTGAAAACTTGATGTTAGATTTAGAATTAAAACTGGCTCAGTTTATTAATGAAAAAGATTTATATAATTATTCCTTTGGATATGGAGGAGCGGAAGCATTATATACGATGGAAGGTTGTAATGGAAATACCCCAAATTCTGTTTTTCCAGTTTTCTGGTGGCTGAAAGATAAAGAAAATAGAGAGCGAAATACAATATTAACTCGATTTGAAATTGGTTTTTAAATGAAAGTATTTGAGAGAAAAATGTTAGCTGATTTGTATGAAAGTGTGGACGGTTTGTTTGCTTTTACTTTCTATTCTAGGTATAAAATTGAGCCTGAAGATATGTTTTTTTTTATTGAGAAATATAGCAGTAGAGGAATTATACAATATGAAAAAGATAAATTAAATCTAACAAAAGAAGGACGAGAAATTGTATTAAAACAATTATTTCATAAACCTCAATCTAGAGATAAATATTCGAAAATACCTTCTGAATTTGTTATTAGTAAATTAAAAATTAATGACCCATATTTGCCGAACGTTAATTCTGTTTCAGCTGATATATTAAAAAAGTAAAGGGTGGCATAAAGAAACTAGCATTAAGAGAGTGATGTCGCTCTCGAAGGTTAAGGTGATTTTTAACCTAAGTCCTACTAAAATCAGAGATTTTAGTAGGACAGCTCACTAAGCAAAGCTTAGATTCGCTCACACAAACATACATTTTGTGGAGCGAACTCCACAAAATGTATGTTTGTGTGAACGCTTGCGATAAGAAAGTAGTTTTCCACCCTTTTTTTAAAAGTATGACAAAAAAAGATCAAATAAAAAAATGGCGTACCTATTTTGAAAATAGACAAGTTAGGAAAGAAACTTACGAACAATATATTGCATATATTGAAGTTCTTTTAAATAATAACGTTCCTATAATTTTCAATTTTGATCATCTATGTCTTTTGCAAGGAAGAACTAATGTGTATCTTTCTTCTGTAGTCAATTCTTCTGTAAATCATTATCGTGAATTTGAAATAAAAAAGAGAAGCGGCGGATTGAGGAGTATAACTGCTCCGTATCCAGCACTTTTAGAGATGCAATATTGGATTTATGAGAATATACTAAAAACGATACCTATTAACTCGTCTGCTCATGGTTTTACTCACAAAAAATCAATTATAACTAATTCGAGTATTCACAAAGGTCAAAAAGAGTTACTTAAACTTGATCTAAAAGATTTTTTCCCTTCAATAAAAATTAATAGAGTTATCTATATTTTTAAACAATTAGGCTATCCAAATAATGTTGCCTTTTATTTATCTGCCATTTGTTGTTATGATGATTATCTTCCACAAGGAGCTCCCACTAGTCCAATCTTAAGTAATATTATCTCAAGAAAATTAGATAACAGATTAATCAAGCTTGCTAAAAAATTTGGTTTGAAGTATTCTCGTTATGCTGATGATTTAACCTTTTCTGGAGATTTAATCCCAGCTAAATTTATCGAATATATAACATCAATAGTAAATAATGAAGGATTTGAAATAAACGAAACTAAAACCAGATTATATAAAAATAAAGGGAAAAGAATTGTTACAGGCATTTCAGTAGCGGAAAATGAAATAAAAGTACCCAGAAATTATAAAAGAAAACTGAAACTAGAGCTAAACTTCATTAAAAAATACGGATTAGATTCTCATATTTCAAAGAAGAAAATCAGAAAGCATAATTATTTATTCTCAATAGCTGGAAAAGTTAATTTTTGGTTGTCAGTTGAGCCAAAAAATCAATATGCATTACAATCAAAGAAGATGTTAGACCATTATATAAGTATTATCTACAACATCACATTGACAAAAGAGCGAGGTTAAGGAGTTCGTATTTTTATACCACTAAATTCTGTAAATTCTGGCTTTTTTCTGTAATTTAGCCAATAATTCACAGCACATATGGTTACGCTCGTGCAAAATTGGAAGTTTTTACTTTATAAACCACTTTCTCTAAACTGCCGAACCATTTTCTTATTAAAAAATGCACTCTATATTGAAAAGTATTTATGAACGAAGAAGATATAAAAGGTAAACTCTTATTACCATACATTCATGACCTGGGGTTTGATGTTTCAGAAATTTCGTTAGAACACTCTTTTACAATTAGACTTGGAAAGAAAAAACATGTAACGGGCAGGTCAGATATTCTTTGTAAGAGAAATAATTTAAATCTATTTGTCATTGAACTTAAAAAAGATTCGATTAATATTAATCAAGATGATATAGATCAAGGCATTTCATACGCAACATCTTTAATAGATGGTATAGCACCTTTTACAATAGTTTCAAACGGTAAAACAACAAGAATTTTTGATTCTATCACTCGAAAAGAATTATCTGGCAATAAAATTTCTACCCAATCCTCTTTTTGGAAAAATGGATATACTCTTTCAACCGAAGATGAACTAAAAATTAGGTATGAAGCTTTAAAGAACTTCATTGCATTATCTCCGGAAAACTTAAAAACCTTTTGCGAATACCAGGTTTATGACAGAATGGGGCAAATTATTGGTAGTATAGAGAGTCCTTATTCTAAATTTATTAAAAAACTATATGTAGAGCGTAACGATTTACAAACTGCATTCGAAGATTTTATAAATTCTAATAATTCTATATTTGGTTTAGTTGGAGCAGCAGGTGTAGGTAAGACTAATGCAATATGTTCATTAGCACTTCAAAAATTAGAAGATTCGTTTGTTTTCTTTTATAATGCAGCTATTATAAGATCTCCTTTGGAATGTATTTCACAAGATTTGAATATTGCATTCTCAAGTAGAACTGAAACAGATATTGTTCTAAAAAAATTAGATGAATTAGGTAGATATGCTGATAAAAATGTTTTAATATTTATTGATGCGATAGACGAGTGTACAGATTCAAATATCACTCATCAATTAAGTGAAATTGCCTTAATCACTAAAAACTTAGACAGAGTCAAAATCATTATTAGTTGTAAATCAAATATTTGGGATACAATATTGCACATCAAAAATAATCCAACTCATCTTCACGAAGAATTAAGTAAATCTCATAATATAATCAGTGATCTCAAAAATCCGGGATTCCTTTTAACTGATTTTACGGATAATGAAATAAACAGTATTTTACCTCTTTATCAAAACGAATTTGGCTTTAAAGGACAAATCTCTAATTCGTTGTTGCTTGAATTGAGAAATGGATTCTTTTTAAAGATATTTAGTGAAGTTTACAGTGGTAAAGAAGTACCAAAAAAGATAAACGATAAAGAGCTAATAAAAAAATATTTAAAAAAATCCCTCGAAAAAACAACTATTGATTTCTTGCAGGGGTTACGAACTCTTTCGGCAATTGGAAATATTATTCTTAATCACGAATATACATATTGGCAGACATATAAGGATGAAGGTTTAGAGGTTAACCATATCCTTGAAAAATTAAATTTTTCCTTTGATGAAAATATCCCTGAAGACTTATTTACTAGAAATATACTTATCAAATCTAACAACGAGGATTCATACAATATTTCATTCTATTATTCAAAAATTCGCGATTATATAATTTGTTTTCACACCTATCAACTCGATAAGCTTAATAATGAGCAATTTTATAATGTTCTTACTGACTTCTACCAAAATCACATAGGTAAAAGTGCATTGGATTTTTATATCGAAAATGCTAATTCTTCTCACTGGAATACTTTAATACAGTTCAAAAAAGATAAAGCTAAAAGTTATGTGATGGGTTATAATTCATATCTTGAAGATAGCTTCAAAAAATTCAAAGATAAATTTGTCCCGAAAACTAATAGTGATATTGGAATTGTATTACCAAAAGACCTTATAAAAAAGGATGGTTATGCTCTTTTTCCATTAAATACCAAATCAAAAAATAAACTTATTTACGATGATTTAACTGATCCATTTTCAAAACCATTTAATGATAATATGTTATTGCAATTGGGAGTTGAAACAGTATACGGAAGCAATACTTCATTGTTTGTCAAAGACCAAACAACAATTATCAAAAAAAATATTTTCAAACAATTAAAGGAAATAATTGAAAAAGGAAAACTTAGTGCGTATAATTCAGACATACTTCTTATCGAGCAAGTTTCTATAATTCTTTACTACTATTACAAAAAACTAGACTATAATTATACCATTGAAGAATACTATTTACCTAGATTTAAAAATATTTATCCAATAGATTTGAATGACCTAAAACTCAGAATAAATAAGTTCAAACTTAAAGAGTTTTATAAATATGAGCATATTGAACGAAATCTTATAAAGGAAATAGTCGAAAAAGACTCAGAAGAAAATCGGAATATTCCAAAATTCAATTGGATAGGTGATGTTCCTCCATTTGAAGAATTAAGCAAAATTGTAGACATATTGTTAAAAAATGGCTATGAAGAAATTAAAGACCATTATTTACCGCTTCCAGATAAATCAATACCAGAAACGAAAACTTTCTACGAAGAAAACAGAAAGGATAACTGGCATCAAATTAGAATTTCTCAATACAGTGAATCTCAAGCCAAACTTTATATTACAGAATTTTTCAAAAAGTTAGAAATATGCTATAAAGAATTCGTCGAATATTGCTTTCCAACCTTTAAAGATGAATTCCCATTTTATAAAGCAATTCCTCATGAATATATTTTTTATATAAAAGAATCTGATGTGCTTAAATGGGGAACTTTCGGTTACCGCTCTTCTCAAACCGGTAAATTCGAAATTTATTTTAAAGACAGCAGTGAATCAGAAGATGCTTTTGGAAAAGAAAATCTTAAATGCTTAAGGTCATTTTCATTGGACTCTATTTTACGTGTGAATGATTATTCTGCTCGTTATCCAGTACAAACGGTTGATAGGATTAATACACCTAAAGTTGATGAATACTGTGTAATTAGAAATTGGATTTATAAATTTCTTGAAAAAGATCTAGAAAAACTTTTTAAAGAAAATGACGATTAATTTAAAATTAAAAATATGACGAGAGATAACATCAGTTTGGTAAAAGAATGGAATAAGCTACTAATATAACTTGTATTTTTTATAGAATCAATGTGAGCCATATCAAATAAAAGTTCAAAAATTTCACTATGAATCTTAATGTAAACCCTAACTCAAAACAACTCGAAGAAATAAAATTTTGGCTCATAGAAGAATATGAAAAATTCAATCAGGGATTTTACTGTAACTGGAATGTTATTGAAAGTTCTTTCAATCGAAAACAATTTTTCTCATTTGAAATTAAAAGACAAATTATAGGATTTATTTCTTGGACAGCATACAGTAATCCTTATGTTGTGATTGATACTATGGAAATTCATCCTAATTTTAGAAAAAAGGGATTTGGTAAAATATTATATCAAAAAGCCGAAAATTATTTTAGACAGCAAAATTATATTGCAATTCAACTGTTTTGTTCACCTAAAGAATCAGAGAAGTTTTGGAAAAAAATGAAATTTACTAAATTTCCTGAAACCGGATATTCTGAACCAGAACTATCATATTATAAACCACTAATTGAGATAAATAAGCCGATAAACAAAGAAACAAACAATAAATTTGAATTATGGGATTTAGAACCCTATGAAATTAAAGAACAAAAACCTAAATGGACTTGGGAAATTAAAGGAAACCAAAAACCAATTCTACAACCTTATAATGCCAATTGGAATTTACGATTAACTTTAAATGGTAAAATAGAAAAGGAAAACAAAGTAAAATATTTTTCTCCAAAAAGAGAAATTGAAATTGGTCCTTTTTTATTCATTGAAAAACATTATTGCATTGATAAATCTTAAGATTTCAGAATTTTTTGTTTTATGGGAAACCGTAAAAAAGTGTTAAAAAAGATTTGTATGTTTGTTAAATACAATGATTAAGTTTTTATAACGATTTGTAAATGTTGGTAGAGGGCTGCAACCCCTCTACCTCGGAAAACCAAGGTTGGTTTTAAGTCGATGATGAAAATTTAAGTACATTTGAAAATTAAATCACTTAAAATAAAAAATTTACATGTGGTTGATTTTTAAAATATTCAATTTAACATTAGCCAGTATCTATCCAAAAAAGTAAAAATTCGACAATTAAAGCATTCCCAAATTGAAATAAAATTCTTATCAATGACTATTTTAGACCACTATGAATTCAATTGTATTTGTTGATACCGAAATTGACCCGAAAAGTCGAAAAATTCTTGATATTGGTGGAGTCAAGGATAACGGCAATTTCTTCCATTCAAATTCAATTTTGGATTTCAGTAATTTTCTCAAAGACACACAGTTCGTTTGCGGGCACAACATTTTCAACCATGACTTAAAATACATTCAGAAAGCCGTTACTGATGCCGGAATAAACTCTGCAAACATCATTGACACTTTATTTCTTTCTCCCCTACTGTTCCCGACAAAGCCATATCATGCCTTATTAAAAGACGATAAGCTGCAAACAGAAGACCTGAACAATCCGCTTAACGATTCTATAAAAGCCAAAGATCTCTTTTTTGATGAAGTGGCAGCGTTTCAACAAACAGACGAAACATTAAAACAAATTCTGTATTTGTTGTTGAATGACAAAAAAGAATTTCACTCTTTTTTTCAATTCATCAAATACCAAAGCAATGAGGCAAATCTTGAAAAATTAATTCGTGAGAAATTTCATTCAGAAATTTGCGAACAAGCGGACTTCACAAAAATAATTTCTGAATATCCAGTTGAATTAGCTTATTGTCTGGCTTTAATAAATTGCCGTAACCGGTATTCAATTACACCTCCTTGGGTACTAAAAAATTATCCTGATACTGAAAGGATAATGATTGCACTAAGAAACAAACCATGCCTTACGGGCTGTGTATATTGCAATCAGGCATTAGACATACACAAAGGACTGAAAACATATTTCGGATATGACTCATTCAGAACTTATGCAGGTGAGCCGTTACAGGAAAACGCAGTTAAAGCTGCGGTTGACAATAAATCCCTTTTAGCAGTTTTCCCAACAGGTGGCGGTAAGTCAATCACATTTCAAATTCCCGCTCTAATGAGTGGTGTGGCAACAAAAGGATTAACCGTTGTGATTTCTCCTTTACAATCACTGATGAAAGACCAGGTTGACAATCTTGAAAAAATAGGTATAACTGATGTAGTTACAATAAATGGTCTGCTTGACCCGATTGAAAGAGCTAAATCTTTTGAAAGAATTGAAAACGGATCTGCATCAATACTTTACATTTCACCTGAAGCTTTGCGTTCAAAAACCATTGAAAGACTGTTATTAGGAAGAAAAGTGGTTCGTTTTGTAATTGACGAAGCCCATTGTTTTTCATCCTGGGGGCAGGATTTCAGGGTCGATTATTTATATATTGGTGATTTTATCAAACAAATTCAGGAGAAGAAAAATCTTGAAGAAACAATTCCCGTTTCATGTTTTACGGCAACAGCCAAGAAAAAAGTCGTTGAAGATATCTGTGCTTATTTCAAAGAAAAACTTTCACTTGATTTAGAAATTTTCACTTCCGGTGCTGCCAGGACAAACTTGCAATACAAAGTTTTTGAAAAAACAGGCGAAGAAGAAAAATATAATTCAGTCAGAGACTTGATTGAAGAAAAGAATTGCCCGACTATCATTTATGTTTCAAGAACCAAAAAAGCATATTCGCTGGCTACAAGACTAACAGAAGACGGATTCAATGCAAAACCTTTTCACGGCAAAATGGATGTTAAGGAAAAGATTGCCAATCAAGATGCATTTATAAAAGGTGAAATACCAATAATGGTCGCAACTTCGGCATTCGGAATGGGCGTTGATAAGAAAGATGTCGGGATGGTCATTCATTATGAGATTTCAGATTCATTGGAGAATTATATTCAGGAAGCCGGTAGAGCAGGACGAGACGAAAACATAGTCGCAGATTGTTATGTGTTGTTCAATGAAGAAGATCTGAGCAAACATTTCATCCTGCTCAACCAAACAAAACTTTCGATCAAAGAAATACAACAGGTTTGGAAAGCGATAAAAGACATAACAAGATTTCGTTCTTCTGTTTCAAATTCAGCATTGGAAATTGCACGAAAAGCGGGTTGGGATGATAATGTTGTAGAGATTGAAACCAGAGTAACTACAGCGATCGCAGCCCTTGAAGATGCCGGTTATTTGAAACGGGGACAAAATATGCCCAGAGTTTTTGCAAATAGCATTCTTTCAAAAAATGCACAGGAAGCAATAGACAAAATAAATGCCTCACAAAGGTTTGAGGAGAAGCAAAAAGAAAAAGGAATCAGGATAATCAAGAAACTTTTTTCAAGTAAGAGCAGAAAGCAATCCGGTGATGAAGCAGCGGAATCAAGAATAGATTATATTTCCGACCATTTGGGAATTGTCAGAGAAGAAGTGATAAAGATTGTAAATCTTCTTCGTGAAGAGAAGATTTTAGCCGATACAAAGGATTTAACTGCATTCATCAAAAAGGGAGAAAACGTAAACCGTTCTTTGAAGATTGTAGAAGCATTTAGTCGAATTGAAAATTTTCTGTTACCTCTTCTCAAAGAGGAGGAGAAAACTTTTCACTTAAAAGAATTGAATGAGCAGGCAGAAGAAAGTGGCTGTAAAGATGTAACTCCAAACAAAATAAAAACCATCATCAATTTTTGGGCGATCAAAAATTGGATCAAACGGCACAACGAAGAATATTCAAAAAATCATGTTGTAATGCTCTATGTACAACCCAAAGAATCTTTAAAAGAAAAGTTAGAAAAACGACATGAATTAGCAAAATTCCTGGTTGAATTTCTTTACGAGAAAAGCAATTTAAATAGTTCGGAAATTGGAAAAGAAGAAGTATTGGTTGAATTTTCAGTTCACCAACTGAAAGATGAATTTGAGAAAAGACCGAAACTTTTTGAAATTAAAGTTTCAATTGAAGATATAGAGGATACACTTTTTTATCTTTCAAGAATTGATGCAATAAAAATTGAAGGTGGATTTTTGGTGGTGTATAATCAGCTTACTATTGATAGGGTTGAGCAAGATAATAAGAGAAGATACAGGAATGATGACTATCAAAAGCTAAATCAGTTTTACGAAAACAGGATTCAGCAAATCCATATTGTCGGTGAGTATGCCAAAAAAATGATTGGTGATTACAAAGGAGCGTTGCAATTTGTTGATGATTATTTTCAATTGAACTATACTTCTTTTCTCAACAAGTATTTCAAAGGCAGCAGGCAAAATGAAATCAAAAGAAATTTGACTCCTGCAAAATTTCGACAATTATTTGGGTCTCTGTCTCCAACACAGTTAGAAATTATTAAGGATAATGAAACAAAACATATTGCAGTTATTGCCGGTCCCGGTAGTGGAAAAACAAGAGTATTAGTACACAAATTGGCATCACTCCTCCTTATGGAAGATGTAAAACATGAGCAATTACTTATGCTGACTTTTTCAAGAGCAGCCGCAACAGAATTTAAAAAGCGGTTACTTTCACTCATTGGTAATGCAGCCCATTATATTGAAATAAAAACTTTTCATTCCTACTGCTTTGATCTATTGGGAAAAGTAGGCAGTTTAGAAAAATCAGATGCCATTCTAAAAAGTACGATTGAAAAAATTAAGAACGGAGAAGTTGAAGCAAATCGAATTACAAAAACAGTTTTAGTTATTGATGAAGCTCAAGATATGAATGCTGATGAGTTTGATTTGATAAATACATTGATTGAATATAACGAAGAAATGAGGGTTATTGCTGTTGGAGATGATGATCAAAACATTTATGAATTTAGGGGAGCAAGTTCAAAATATCTGGAACATTTTATAGCAGGCATGAATGCCACAAAACACGAACTAATAGAAAATTACAGGAGTAAAAACAACTTGGTTGGATTTACAAACGGGTTTGTAAAAAAGATAAGCCACCGCCTGAAAGAAACTCCTATTACCGCCAAACAACCTGATAACGGAAAGATAAAATTGGTACATTACCAAAGTGGAAATCTCATTTCTCCTTTAGTAAAAGATATACTTTCAACAGGACTTTCGGGAACTACTTGTGTACTGACCAAAACAAATGATGAAGCCTTGCAGGTAACAGGCTTGCTTTTGAAAAATGGAATACAAGCAAAGTTGATTCAAAGCAACGACGGTTTTAGTTTGCAAAACCTTTCAGAAGTCCGTTTCCTTCTGAATCAGATAAATATGGATGATGATATAAAAATTATCAGTGATGACCTTTGGGAAGATGCAAAAAGAGAATTACGAAAAAAGTTTCAACAAAGTTCAAAGCTTGAAGTGTGTAATAACCTGATCAAACAATTTGAAGACAGTAATTCCAAGAAGAAATACAAATCAGATTTAGAAGTTTTTGTAAGAGAATCAAAGCTTGAAGATTTCTACAATGAAAACGGGGAGACAATTTTTGTTTCCACAATTCACAAAGCAAAAGGGAAAGAATTTGACAATGTTTTCATTATGCTTGAAAACTTCAACCCTACAACCGATGAAGCAAAACGACAATTATATGTTGCAATGACAAGGGCAAAACACAACTTGATAATTCACCTAAACGGAAATTATCTTGACAACATTACAGCAGAAAATTTAGAGCGTGTTGAAAACAGAGAAACATATTTACCTCCAAATAAAATGGCAATGCACTTGTCTCTCAAAGATGTTTGGTTAGATTATTTTATTACCCGACAACATCTTATTTCACAGCTGACAAGTGGAGACACTTTGATTATCAACAATGATGAATGCACAAATGACAAAGGACAATCCGTGTTGAAATTTTCAAGACAATTTATAAACACAATTGAAACACAAAAGAAAAAAGGCTACCAATTAAAACAGGCAAAAGTCAATTTCATGGTTTACTGGAAAAAAGAGGATACTGAACAAGAAGTGAAAATTATTTTACCTGAATTATATTTTGAAAAAATGAAAGATTTATAAAAATATAAAAAGTTTTTAATCATTCTCTGCCTTCCTCAACTCCTCAATAAAATAAGTAGGCGGAATTCCAGTTCGTGAAACGAATGCATTCGTAAACCGCTGTGTACTACTAAACCCAACCTCATCTGCGAGAGCTT
>CAYPCZ010000039.1:0-22996 GCA_964409345.1 uncultured Flavobacterium sp.
ATTGTGGAATTTGCCATTCAAGGAAGACGCCGCGGACAAACCATTGCTCTTTCGGCAATTTATGCAGCAAAAGCACGTTTACGTCCGATTTTGATGACTTCGTTTGCCTTTATTTTTGGACTAATGCCGCTTGTTTTTTCGACCGGTGTAGGTTATATAGGTAACCGTTCGATAGCCACCGGAGCTGCATTTGGGTTGCTGATCGGGACTATTATCGGAGTGTTTAATATTCCGGTACTGTATGTGGTTTTTCAATGGTTACAAGAAAAAGTAAAACCTATCAAATCTCAAGCAGAAGGTAGTAGACGTTAAAACTTCCAAAAGAACAGAAATATGAAAAATTTTAAATATATCATACTCCTTAGCGGTACGTTGCTTTTGCAGTCGTGTTTTGTAGCTAAAAATTACGAACGTCCGCAAGTTGATACAGAGGATTTATACCGAACTCAGGTGGTTGCACAAGATAGCTCTTCGATGGCCGATTTGTCTTGGGAAGAATTGTTTAACGATCCGATTTTGCAAGGATACATTCAAAAAGGATTGCAAAATAATTATGACATTAGAGTTGCTCTACAAAACATTGTAGCTGCAGAATCTAACCTGAAACAAAGAAAGACAGGTTATTTTCCTACCTTGGGTGTACGAGCCGATTGGACCCATCAGGAATTGGCAAAAAATAGTCAATTCGGATCTTTTTTTGATGGTTCTATAGACCAATTTCAATTGGCGGCTAACTTATCGTGGGAGGCTGATATTTGGGGTAAGATTCGAAGCAATAAGAGAGCTGCCAACGCACAATATTTGCAGACTATTGCTGCTAATCAAGCAGTGAAAACGCAAGTGATTACTACTATTGCTTCGCTTTATTACCAGCTTTTGGCTTTGGATGCTCAATTGGAAATATCTGAACAGACGCTGATCAATCGAAACCAAAGTGTCGAAACTATTCAAGCACTAAAAGAGGCCGGGCAGGTTAACGAAGTAGCAGTCAAACAAACCGAAGCACAAAAGTATGCTACCGAGCTTATTATCGAAGATTTGAAGTATAATATTACTATAATCGAGAACACGTTGAGCATTCTCTTAGGAGAAGCTCCTCAAGCCATTGAGCGAAGTACTTTTGACGCTCAGGAACTTAACCCGGAAATCAATGTAGGGGTTCCTGCGACACTTTTGGCAAAACGCCCGGATGTGATTGCAGCCGAATATAATTTGGTAAGTACTTTTGAGCTGGTAAACGTATCGCGAAGCAATTTTTATCCTTCGTTTACCATTACCGGATCGGGAGGGTTTCAGAGTTTAGAATTAAAAGATTTGATTAGTACGAATTCGATTTTTGCTAATATCGTAACAGGATTGACTCAGCCTATTTTTAACCAAAGACAAGTCAAAACCCAGCACGAAATAGCCCAGGCTAATCAAGAAAGAGCTTTGATACAGTTTGAGCAAGCCTTGAATGTAGCCGGAAAAGAAGTTTCGGATGCTTTGGCAAATTATCAGAACGAAACCAAAAAAATGGACATCAGAGAGCTACAAGTAGATGCTCTTAGAAAAGCTTCGGAATATTCAGAAGAATTACTCACTTACGGAATGGCAAATTATCTGGAAGTGCTGACTGCCAAAGATAGCGCTCTGAATGCTGAGCTGAGTCTAATTGATAATAAATACAAACAGTTTAACGCCATCATAACGCTCTATCGAGCACTTGGTGGGGGCTGGGAATAGGGTTTAGGTTAATTAATTTTTTTAATTAGTTCTGAAAAGCCGTTTTGTTTTTAATGACAAAGCGGCTTTTTGTTTTTAAATTTTCGATAAAAAAATAAAAGCACTACATTTGATATTCTTTACTATTTTTGATAAATTTTAATAACCTATAGAAAGTTATTTTAATGAATTTATAAATAACCGAAAAAATGATTATCAGAACTCAGAACTTAGATTTCCACTTTTCAAAATCTAAAAAAACTATCGACAATTTGTCTTTGAATGTACCAAAGGGAAGTATTTATGGTTTTTTGGGTCCTAATGGAGCCGGAAAATCTACTACTATGCGGTTGCTTACCGGAATAATTCCCGATGATTCTGATTCGATTGAAATTTTCGGGAAATCCCTTCAAAAACAGCTTCCTAAAATTTTTAAGCAGTTGGGGTGTTTGGTCGAAAGTCCTGCTTTGTATTTGCATTTGTCGGGTTATAACAACCTGAAATATATTGCTAAAATTCGCGGAGTTGATATTTCTCGAATTGACGAAATGCTCAAAATAGTTGATTTGTATGATGACCGCAACCGGAAAGTTAGTCAATATTCTCTTGGAATGAAACAACGCCTTGCCATTGCTATGGCGCTGATGAGCAATCCTGAAATTCTACTTCTGGACGAGCCCGTTAACGGATTGGATCCTAACGGAATTATAGAAATCAGAAAACTACTCATAAGAATCAATCATGAATTCGGAACTACGATTTTCGTTTCGAGCCATTTGTTATCTGAAATCGAAAAAATGTGCACCCACGTAGGGATAATCTCTAAAGGAAAACTTCGCTTTGAAGGAACCATGAAAGAACTTTCAGAGAATTTCGGACAATGTAAAATTATTATTAGCCTTAAAAATCCGAAAGAAATTTTAGAGAAAATTCCTCAGGAATATAATGCGGTGGAAATCGAAACAGAATCAAAGATTTCGTTGTTTTTACCTGATAGAGAAATGATTCCCGATTTCACAAAAAGACTCATTGAACTCGGGGCTGAAATTTATGAAATTAAAATTCAGGAAGGGCTTGAAGAATGGTTTATGTCGCTCACTCAATAATATTTTACTATGTCGTTACTAAAAAATTATATTACCGCACTTCAATCTGAATTCATTAAAAAGAAAGGCACAGGAACCTATTGGCTTTGTTTTTCTTTCGGCATACTGGTACCTCTTGTTTATTTCGCAGTAATGCTTTTTGGCTGGGACAAAAGCATACAAGATAAGCCTGTAAGTATTCCTGTTAATTATTACCAGCAAACCATTGGAGAAACCTTGCCATCTTTTCTGGGTTTCTTTTTTCCGCTGCTCATCATCCTTATAGCCGCAAAAATTACTCAAATAGACCACAAAAACGGAGGTTGGCAACTTATGGAAACACAACCGTTAGCTAAGATTTCGATTTATTTGTCAAAACTCACTGTTTTGCTTATCGGAAACCTAATTGCTATTTTTTCGTTTTTTGTTTCATTTGTTTTTGCAATATGGTTGGTATTACTCATCAAAGAGGTGCCCGAAAATATAATTACATCGATTCCGTTTGGGTTTTTAGGCCAATTAATTACCAGAATTTTTATAGCAAGTTTGTTTTTGAGTATGGTTCAGTTTGTAATTTCGGTTGTTTTCAGAAGTTTTATTTTACCTATCCTTATCGGGTTTTTTGCAATGGTAGGGACTTTAATTCTTGACGGATTCCAGATTTACAGAGTATGGAATCCGTTTACTATTTTGAGTCGGACATCCTCTAACCCAAGCGGAAGCCAACTCAATAATTTTTTACTTTATACAGAGAGAATTTCGATTATCGGGTTTTTTATGATAGCTTTTATCGGGTATATCTGGTATCACAACAAAACCTTTAGACGTACTTTTACCAAACCAAAAAGCCTTATTAAGGTTCTAGGAGTCTTTGTTTTAGGAATCATAGGAATCGGATTTTTGATGAACCCAAATGCTTATGAAAAACACAACAGAACGGTGCTTTCAGGGATTATTGAATCAGGCGAAAATATCCCGAAAGCCTATCTGATTGACCGGTTTATCAATGATACTTTGGCTGAAATTGACATCAAAGACAATAAATTTCATACAGTTATTAAAAATGAAATTCCTTTAGAGCGCTATTATGTAGTATTCAAAGGTTCCAATCAATTTAATACCGAAGTATATATGAGTACTAACGATAGTATTGAGATGGATATTCAGTATTTTAACCATACGGCTAATTTCAGAACCACAACCGGAACTCGTCTGGCTGAAAATCAATACCAACCGGGAGGTATGTTTGGGAGTTGGTCTTACGCAGAATATTTCGCCAATGACAATTCATATTTAGACCGTCCAGAACGAGTGATTAATGAAATTTATAAGGAATGGAAAGAAAGAATCAACGAATCAGATGATTTTCGAACTCCTGATAATTATGCTCCTCAATCTGATTTTACAGAGAGAAACAAAAAAATTACGACCATCAACTACCTTACAATTTGGAATAATTTTGAAGAAAAAGCCAAAGTAGTAAATTCTGAAATTACTAAAACTATTCCTGAAAAAATTAAGGAAATTAAACAATATATATCATTAGAGGACAACAGTTTGATTACCAATGAAGGTTATTTTAATTACGTAATGTATGAACTTACTAAAAGAGACTCGACTGATACAGATCAAATAACCAAAAGACTGAAAGCCATTTCGCAATTAAAAAGCAAAGATTTCAAAGACCGACTGCTTTTTAGCGCTCTGAAAACTTCTTTGAAAAATGCTTCTGACTCTTCTGAAAGACAACAGCTTATAAAAACTTACGGAGAAGAAATCAGTAACCCAAAACTAAAAGGATTGGCTTATAATCATTTTACGACTCAAGAAAAATTAGCCAAAGGCAATCCTGCCCAGAATTTTGTGGCGCAGAACCTCCAAGACGAAGATGTTCGATTGTCTGATTTTAAAGGGAAATTTGTGATGATTGATGTTTGGGCAACTTGGTGTGGACCTTGTAAAATGGAATCACCTCACTTCGAGCGAATTGCTATCAAAAACAAAAATAACCCGGATATAGTATTTTTAGCTCTAAGTATCGATAAAAGAAAAGATAACTGGTATCTACAAGCAAAAAATAAATCGGAATCAGTAGTGCAGCTTCATCTGTCGGTTGAAGAAATTAATGCTTTTGAAAAAGCTTATGATTTGGAATTTATTCCCAGGTTTATTTTTATTGATAAAGAAGGGAATTTTATCAACTCAAAAATGCTGAGTCCGAGTCAGAATTATTTTGAAGTAATTATAAATAATGAATTGAAAGGTTCTACAATATAATCGATAATTATATGAAAATTGATATTGTCTTTGAAGTGGATTTAACCTAACTTTGTACCCCAAATTTTATTTTTATGGTTTATAAATTTCGGGTGATACTCGACACAGAAGAGGATATCTTTAGAGATATTGCAATTTTAGATACCGATACACTAGAGGATTTACACAACACAATCAATAATGCTTTCGGTTTTGACGGAACCGAAATGGCTTCGTTCTATACGTGTGATGAGAAGTGGAATCAACAAGATGAAATTCCGCTTTTTGATACCGGAGAAGTACCGGGGGAGCAAAGCACCATGCAGAATTTTGTTTTGAAAGATCTTCTTGACAAAGAGCAGACTAAAATTATTTATGTCTATGATTTTCTGAACATGTTTACGTTTTTGGTAGAGCTCGCAGCCATAGAAGAACCAGATTCCCTACTTGCTTATCCGTCACTTTTGTTTGCTCACGGAGAAATTTCGGGTATAGATCAACCCACTTTTGATTTTGAACAAGAGGATTTGTATGCCGAATTCGAAGATGATTATGACCCAGATCATCTTGATAGCTTTGATCAAGACGAATTCGGAAATTATGACGACTTCTCTGATGATAGTTGGAATTAAACCTTTCGTGAAAACATAGTAAACCAACCAGTTTTAATTTAAATACTCTTATAAAAACAGAATCGTAAAAGTAACTTCTTTTATGAGTATTGAACAATAAACCCCAAAATGATTAACTTATTCAACACCCAAATAGACAACCTTTCTATTCATCAAGTAGGTAACAAAAGCAAAGCAGAGGCTATTTTCTTATCGGAAAATCCGTATAGACTTACCGATGAAATCAGCCCATTGCTTAAAGAGTTCTTTTTTAAACCTTTTAGAGAAAAAGAAGAAAACTATTTCTTGTTTGCTCACGAAGTAGATTTGGAATATAACGAAATGTATAATTTGGTAAACGAAATGTTTGCCAACCCAAGTAATGCTCATGAGGTTTCTAAAAAAATCACGCAACATCTTTTTGAGCAATCAAGCCATCCGCACATCAAAAGCGGTGAGGTATATGTTGCCTATCTGACCAATGTATCGATTGACAATAACGTAGTGGATGCTATCGGAATTTTCAAGAGTGAGTTAAAACACGATTTTTTGCAATTCGAAGAAAAAGGAACCAATCTGGATATAATTCTGCAACAAGGAATTAACCTGAACAAATTAGATAAAGGCTGTATTATCTTTGATTATAAAAAAGAAGAAGGATACAAAATTCTTAGTGTAGATAATAATCGTTATGACGCTAAGTATTGGTTAGAAAGTTTTTTGAATGTTGATGCTTTTCAGGACGAAAATTTTATGACCAAAAAATATTTAAAGTTTGTTCAAGATTTTGCCAAAGATGTAGTATTCCCGGCAGAAGACAAAAAAGAAGAGGTGATGTTTATGAACCGTTCGGTCAATTATTTTGCTAAAAATGACGAATTTGAAGAAAGCAATTTCCTCAACGAAGTATTAGATAATCCCGATTTGATTCCGGAATTCAAAAACTACAAGGTTGATAGGGGAGAGAAGTATTCTATTGAAGATGTTACTAACTTCCCGATTGCCAATAATGCCGTGACAGATGCACGCAAGAAGATGAAAAACACGATTCAGTTGGATACCAACATTCAAATTAAATTAGATTTCATCAACCCCGAGAGTGCCGAAAAGTTTGTAGAAAAGGGATGGGACGAAGAAAAACAAATGTATTATTATTTGGTGTATTTTAATAAAGAACAGAAAAGCTAATAACTAGTATAAGGGGTGGCTTTACCAATGTTGATAACCCTGCTAAAAAAAGCTAAGTTTGGTTTCATAAAATAAAATTATAGTTATATCTTTGCTTTTTAAGAGTAAGACAAAAATTAAAGTTATGTTTGATTTTCAACAATATTTAGGATTTCTTTTGTTTCTGACCATTCTAACGATGGGATTTTGGTTGCTAATTTTTTTAGCAGGATTTGCTTTTTACTGGATAACGGGTACTTCTATCGAGCTTTGGAAAGAGCGTAAAGCAAAAAAAGCAGCCGAAACAGAAGAGTAGCTTATAATCTAAAGTGATTTAATAAAATAATCATAACCTAATTTTATATCAGGTTATGATTATTTTTTGCGTTTAAGTTGACCTCTGTTTGTTGATTTTGTTTTCTTCGGGTTGCGTTTTCCCGGGCCACCTAGGTTTACTTTTTTATTTTTATCTTTCTTTTCGTGAAAGGCTCCCCCACTTTCAGTAGAAGGTTTTTTAAGTAAAAATTTTATTTTTTGTTTTTGTCTTTCAAATTCCATTAAGGCAGTAGAAATCTCAACATCATCAGGAATTTTAAATTCTTCGAGTTCTAGATTCATCAACATTTCTGTTTCGATAAACTGCTCTTCTTCTTTGGTTGAAATAAAAGTTAAAGCCGCTCCATTTTTGTCAGCTCTACCGGTTCTACCAATTCTATGGATGTACTGTTCGGGTGTTTCGGGTACTTCAAAGTTAATCACGTGAGTAATATCTCTGATATCCAATCCTCTTGCCATAATATCGGTGGTAATAATACCTCGAAGCCTTGAGCTTTGAATTTCAGCCAATGTATTTAATCTGTAATTCTGAGATTTATTCGAATGAATTACTCCGAATTGTTCTTGCAGCTCTGAGTCTAATCGTTCGTGTACCAAATCAACAATACGTTTGTTATTTACAAAAACCAAAATCTTTTCAAAATCATCACCTTTGAGAAGTTGATTGAGTAGGTTGATTTTAGTATTAAAGTTAGGTACAAAATATTTAACTTGTTTGATCTTCTCAAGCGGTGTTCCGCTCGGAGCCAATGAAACTTCTTCGGGGAGATCAAAGAAATCGTTAATTACTCGGTCAACATCTTCGGTCATAGTGGCCGAGAAAAGAATGTTCTGACGTTTTTCTTTCATCATAGCCAGAATTGAGGTGATTTGCATACTGAACCCCAAATTAAGAATTTCGTCAAACTCATCAATAACTAATTTTTTTACTTGATCAAAACGCACTACACTATCCAAAGCCAAGTCCATGAGTCTTCCCGGAGTTGCCACTAGTATATCTACGCCATCATAGACAGCTTTTTTTTGTGTATTGATGTTTACGCCTCCATAAATCCCTAATACTCTTATCGACATATAACGGGTGAGCTTTTCGGTTTCTTCAACAACCTGCACCACAAGCTCACGAGTAGGAACAATTATTACGACTTTCGGAATATCGGTTGTCGAAAATTTGTACTGCTTGAGTATCGGGAGTAAATACGCAAAGGTTTTTCCGGTTCCAGTTTGAGCTATTCCCATCATGTCTTTACCCGACAAAATAACCGAAAACGATTTTTCTTGAATAGGAGTAAGGGTAGTAAAACCTAAATCATCAATGGCTTTTTGTAAATGCTTTGGTAAATCTAATTTGTCAAACGAACTCATTTTAGGATATTTTAGACTACAAAGATAGTTTTTTAGAATTTAGCATATAACGTGGTTTGAAAATAAGAATCATCTCTGCATATAAATTTATGTTTTTTAAACCGACTAAGCTCATCTGTATCCTGCTTAAATCGAGTTTGTTCTTAAAAAACTACAATGAGTCACTGCAAACTACAAACTAAATGTTATCTTTGCTGTTTTAAAAATAAACCACAAAATTATGTTTAACAAGAACATTAAACTTATTCTTTCGGCACTTTTAGTAGGGCTGGCTGTATGGCAATTTTCTGACAAAAATATCGGCAACGGAATTTTCTTACTTTTGATTACTGCTATAGTAGTGCTTTTGTATTTTAAAAACGAAATCATCATTTTGGCATTTTTAAAGCTTAGAAAACAAGATTTTCCTGGAGCTCAAAAGTGGCTTTCTAAAATTAAAAACCCTGAAGCAGCATTAGTAAAAAAACAACAAGGATATTTCTATTATTTAAGCGGATTGATGGTAGTGCAAACCAATCTTAATCAAGCCGAAAAACACTTCAGAAAAGCCATTAGTTTAGGACTTAATATGAAGGCAGATTTGGCACTTGCTAAACTTAATCTTGCTGGAATCGCTATGACCAAAAGACGTAAAACAGAAGCTACCTTACTTTTGAATGAAGCCAAAAAACTTGATAAACAAAACATGTTGAAAGAGCAAATTGCTCAAATGAAAGAACAAATGAAAAGGATATAACCTTTTATCGTTTCACACTATTTTTTAAATCATATATAACACCTCTTTTAAGCAATTAAAGAGGTGTTTTTTTTAGCATAAATTAATATGTCTAATTGCATTCAAACTCAGCAAACTTAAGTAATTTAACAAATTTTTATGTAGAAAATACTTGTGTACCCACAGTTAAATTCTACACTTTGTTTTTAATTGATTTTTCTTAACGTTTTGATTATTAGGTTGTAATAGCGAAGGCATTGTTCTTGAATGACGCAAAGCCAAAGATATATAGAAATATTATGAAAATAACACTGGGATATACCCACATTGTAGCTCTTGGTTTAATGCTTCTTTTTAGCTCTTGTAGAGAAGAAGAAGAAGAAGATTTGGGAGTTCCGCTTCCGGTGATTACCCTGCAAAAAGAAAGCACTTCTTCTGTATCGCCTTATTTAGGCTCTATTGAAGGGATTGTAAATGTCGAAATCAGATCGCAAGTAGAAGGCGTGTTAGAAGAGATTTATGTTGATGAGGGAGATTTTGTTGAAAAAGGTCAAATGCTTTTTAGAATAAATTCGCAGCCTTATCAAGAAGATTTAAAAAATGCTATTGCTAATGTTGCTCTCGAAAAAGCGAGACTCAGTAAAGCACAAACAGAAGTAGATCGGCTAAAACCCCTTATCGAAAATGAAGTAATTGCTGAGGTGCGTATGCAAAATGCTTTAGCCGACTATCAAGTAGCCGCGGCTTCGCTAGCAAAAGCCCAAGCCCAAGCAGCAAGTATGCAGATTAATTTGGAATTTGCTACCATTAAAGCTTCAGTAAACGGCTATATCGGGAGAATTCCGAAGCGTGTAGGAAATCTTGTTACCAAAAGTGATAGAGAACCATTAACTATTCTCTCAGACGTACACGAAGTATATGTGTATTTCTCGATGAGTGAATCTGATTTTTTGTTTTACGAAAAAATGAAAAACGACACGCTCTCGCAATCAAAGAAATTAAATTCTGAAGTTAAACTCGTCTTGGCAGATAATTCTATTTATAAACACACGGGGCAAATTGATGCTGATTTGGGTCAGATAAACCGTTCGACCGGATCAATTACACTTCGAGCTAAATTTCCGAATCCGGATGCCGTTTTAAGACTCGGAAACACCGGAAAAGTTATTATCGAACAGGTTTATCCAGATGTATTGCTTGTTCCGCAAGAAGCAACCATTTCTATTCAAGATAAGATTTTTGTTTTTGTACTCGATCAGAATAATATCGCAGAACGCAGGGAAATTGTCATAGACGGAACCTCAGATAAAAATTATATTGTAAGTGGCCAAAGTCTTTCTGAAAATGACCGTATAGTTCTTTCCGGATTAGACAAAGTAACCGATGGAATAAAAATAAATCCTATCCAGAAAGGAAAACTCTTATCTACTAAATAAGTGCCTTAAAATTATGATTCGTAAGATTTTACAACATCCGGTTTTATCCATTGTTATTTCAATTCTTATTATTATAGCCGGACTTGTGAGTATGCTCAAGCTTCCGGTTAGTCGTTTTCCTGAAATTGCTCCTCCGAGCGTGACCGTAAGTACTTCATATCCGGGAGGAAATGCCGAAACCGTGGCAAGCTCTGTGTTGCTTCCGCTTGAGGAGGCGATTAACGGAGTTGATAACATGACTTATATTCGGTCTATTGCCAACAACTCAGGTTCAGGAACCATATCTGTGTTTTTTAAAGCCGGTACTGATGCCGACATAGCAGCAGTTGACGTACAGAACAGAATTTCGAGGGTTACCAACCGGATTCCGCCCGAAGTAAATGAATCGGGCATTTCGGTGGTCAAGCGACAGAGCGGAAACATAATGACTATCAATGTTTTTAGCGATAGTCCTGAAAGTACTTATGACGAAACTTTTTTGCAGGCGTATGCTCGTATTAACATTATCAGAGAATTATTACGAGTCGAAGGGGTGGCCAATGCACAACTTTTAGGAGGTCGAGATTATTCGATGCGGGTTTGGCTTGACCCCGAAAAACTGGCTCTCTATCAGATGGTTCCTCAGGATGTAATATCTCAGATTAGAGATCAAAACTTTGAGGCAGCTCCAGGAAAGTTTGGAGAAAATTCAGAAGAGATTTTTGAGGCAGTACTCAAGCATTCCGGAAGGTTTAGCGACCCCGAAGAATATAAAGATTTGGTCATCAAAACCCATAGCGATGGTTCGTTGTTGCATCTTCGTGATGTGGCGCGGGTGGAGTTTGGCTCGTCTAATTATGGGAGTGATAATACGGTTAACGGAAATCCGGGGATTACTATAAATATCTCTCAGACTAACAATTCGAACGCCAAAGAGATAGACGAAAGAATTAGAGAAGTGATGGAAGATGCCGCCCAATATTTCCCTAAAGGTATTGATTATGACATCTCATATAGCGTAAGAGATCAGATTGATGACTCTATCAATCAGGTGAAAACAACCATTCTAGAAGCATTTGTTTTGGTTTTTTTGGTAGTATTTGTATTTCTTCAAAACTTTAAATTCACGCTCATACCTTCGATTACAGTGCCGGTATCGCTCATCGGAACGTTTTTCTTTTTGAGTGCCATGGGCTTTTCTATCAATGTGCTCACCATGTTTGCTTTGGTGCTCTCTATCGGAATTGTAGTGGATGATGCTATAATTGTGGTCGAAGCAATTCACGAAAAAATGGTCAGGCATGGGCTTTCGGCCAAACAAGCTACCATAGCAGCTATGAAGGAAATTACCGGAGCCATCATTTCGATTACTATTGTGATGTGTGCCGTGTTTATTCCAGTAGGGTTTATGAGTGGGCCAGTGGGTATATTTTATGAGCAGTTTGCCTACACCATTGTTTTTGCCATACTTATTTCAGCACTGAATGCACTCACCCTTAGCCCGGTATTAACTGTTTTGTTTTATAAAAACAGAAAAACCAAAAGACAGGTTTCGGTTGAAAAAATAAAAAACATTCGGAGTGTTCGAAAAATACGAATCATCCAAAAGAAATCACTCCAAAGGTTTAATACGTGGTTTGATTATTTTGCCCAAAGGTATGTCAATAGCGTAAAAAAAATCATTCAGTATAAATGGATTTCTCTCGGAGCTTTGACCTTAATTTATCTCCTTACGTATGTGTTGTTTACTAATACTTCAAAAGGATTTATTCCCTCAGAAGACGACAGCTTTTTGTCATTTTCTTTAGCGATGCCACCCGGCTCTTCGTTGTTCAGAACCACCACTGCTTTGAATGTTGCAGATTCTATTATTCAGAAACATCCGGCTGTGGCGAGCGTAAATAGCGTATCGGGATATAACGTGGTTGATGCAACAAACAGCCCCTCGTTTGCGATGGGGTATATCAATCTTAAGCCCAAAAAAGAACGAGGAGCCATTAGAGATATAAACGATGTAATTACTGATTTAAGCCAACAATTACAAGCCGTAGAAAGAGCAAAAATAAACGTCTTTGCAAAACCTACCGTGCAAGGATTCGGAGATTTTAGCGGGGTGGAATTCGTATTACAAGATCGAGAAGAAGGAGAATTTAGCAACTTTAATCAAATTGCTAATGACTTTATCATTCATCTAAATCATCACAAAGAAATAGCCAATGCTTTTACTTCTTTTGATGCTAATTTTCCTCAATATAAACTTACCATCGATTACAAAAAAGCGAAAACGCTTGAAGTATCGGTTAGAGATATGATGCGAACCATACAGTCGTATTACGGAAGAGTACAATCGGGAGATTTTAACCGGTTTGGTCGACAGTATCGGGTGTATGTACAATCGGACTTTCAGTTTAGAGAAGATCCGCAATCTATAAATTCTATTTTTGTAAAAAATAAATCAGGCGAAATGGTGCCGGTTAATACTATAGTAAGAGTAGAGCGTGTGTATGGTCCTGAGATTGTAACGCGTTATAACTTGTTTAATTCTATTAGTATTAATGCTAATCCTGCCAAGGGTTACAGCTCGGGCGATGCCATGGAAGCTATTGAGCGGGTTGCCAGAGAAAAGCTTCCGGCTAATTATAGCTACGAATGGACAGGAATGAGTTTAGAAGAAAAACAATCAGGCTCAGAAACCGCACTTATTTTTATATTGAGTATTGTTTTGGTTTATTTTATTCTTGCTGCACAATATGAAAGTTTCTGGTTGCCCATTCCCGTGCTGTTATCAGTGCCGTGTGGAATTTTGGGTGTTTTTGCGTTTATTAATTTAGTAGGAATAAACAACAATATTTATGTTCAAGTCGGGATTATTATGCTCATCGGGCTTTTGGCCAAAAACGCTATTCTGATTGTAGAGTTTACGCAACAAAAACGAAAAGAAGGTCTAAGTATTACCGAAGCAATTCTGGAGGCTTGTTTGCAAAGAATACGCCCTATTATTATGACATCGCTTGCTTTTGTGGCCGGGCTTATACCGCTTATGTTTACGGTGGGTTCTTCGGCACAAGGCAACAAGTCTGTAAGTATTGCAGCAGCAGGAGGCATGATATTCGGAGTTGTTCTAGGGGTACTCTTTATTCCGCTTTTATTGTTTTTCTTTCAAAAGATACACGAAAAAAACCGCATAACCACCGATTCTGAAGACGATCAATCTACCATCAATGACATATAATAATGAAACTACTTAATAAAATACTCTTTTTGATTGTATTTACTTCGATGCTTGTCGGATGTAAAGTGGGCGAAAATTATACCCGCCCAGATATGCAATTGCCAGAAGATTTTTATACTCGAAACATCAATGATACTATTTTTGATAAATACCGTCAAGATTCTACCCATACCTCGCAACTCAAATGGAAAGAATTCTTTAACGACCCCATACTGGTTAGCCTTATTGAAATTGCACTCCAAGATAATATAGCCCTAAAAAAAGCGATGGCAAATGTTGATATTGATTATCAAGCTTTGCAACAAGCAAGAGTAAATAATCTGCCAGAAGTAGCCGGAAGAGCAGGATACATACGTGAATACTTCTCTGATAATTATTATTCGAACCCTTCTTCGAAATATTATGACAAAGATACTCCGCCGACAAGTTTTTATACTCAAAAAGTACAGAATTATGCACGGATAGGGGCAAGCTGGGAAATAGATGTTTGGGGAAAGTTAGCCCGAAGAAGAGAAATTGCGATAGCCAATTATAATGAGTCAATCGAAGTTAAAAAAGCCTTGCAAACGTATCTGGTATCAGAAATCGCCACATCCTATTATACGTTGTTAATGCTTAGATCACAACTTAGTATTGCCAAGTCTAATCTTAATTTGAACAACAATACCCTTTCTGTGTTAAAGTTGCAATATGAGGCAGGAGAGGTTACTTCTCTGGCTGTTCAGCAAGTAGAATCGCAAATGCTGCGGTCAAAAACGTTGATTCCACAAATAGAACAAGCTTTTTTTGAAGAAGAAGTATATCTGAATTTGCTCTTAGGAAGATACCCACAAAGAATCGAACTCGATGTCTGGCTCGAAAATATTGACCCCGAAACCATATATGGCAACGGAGTTCCCCTAGATTTGATTACCAACCGTCCGGATGTTTCAGCAGCAGAATATGCTTTGATTCAGACCAATGCCAAAGTTGGGATTGCACAGGCGATGAAATACCCCTCGATAACCCTCAATGCGACTTTAGGTATAGACGGAATGAGGTTCAAAGACTTGTTTGATCCGGTAGGCTCAGGGTTGGCTTTTTTGAACGGCTCGTTGTTTCAACCTATTTTTCAGAATAGAAAACTAAAAACCAATCACAAAATAGCTATTATAGAGCGCGAAAAAGCACAATTAGAATATAAAGAAAAAGTTACCGAAGCTGTTGGCGAGGTTTCCGAAGCTTTGGTAGCTATAGAGCGTGTCAACCAAGAGTATGAAATTGCTCAACAGCGCATGGAAGTTGACCATAAAGGAGTGAAGAGTGCTATGCTCTTGTTTAAGAGTGGTTTTGCTAATTATCTTGAGGTGATTTCTGCTCAATCCAATTCGTTGGATAGTGAATTAAATTTGGCAAGAACAAAAATGAGATTATTAATAACAAATGTTAACCTGTATCGAAGCTTAGGTGGAGGGTGGGAGTAACTAATATTCAAAAAAAAACCTGACTTTTTACAGTCAGGTTTTGTAGGGTCTTACTCTAATTTAGGTAAATCTAAACTAGGCTTTTCTGCCTTAGCATTTCCTGTTTTCAGATACACATCAAACCACTGTAACATTCGCAGGTTATAATCATACTTCGAACCCGAGTTTCTGTTACCGTGACCTTCTCCCGGATAATAAATAAGTCTTACCGGTACTTCAGGTTTGCGAACTTTGATATGGCGATACAGTTCCATAGATTGAGCCGGATGCACACGCGGATCTTCTGATCCGTGCATAATGAGTATCGGAGTTTGAGAACGATCTACATAATAAATAGGGCTTCGCTCTAAATTCTTTTGCCAATTATCCCATATTCTTGAGCGTGAATGCACCAGATATAATTCTTCAGGAATGTCGCTCGTACCCCATTTTGATAAGTTGTTGCTGATCCCAACAAACATTACCGCTGCCGCAAAACGATCTGAATAATAAGTACTCATCCAAGCCGATGCATATCCGCCGTATGACCCACCAGTTACTCCGATTCTGTTTTTATCGGCAATACCTTGTGCAATCAAGTAATCGACTCCGTCAACCACATCATCAAATTCTTTTCCTGCTGCATCACCTTGGCTGCTGTAGGTAAACTCTATACCACGACCTGTACTTCCTCTATAATTCGGATAAAAAACAGCATAGCCGCGTGCTGCTGATGCCTGACCGGGATTCGAATAACCGGTAAGCCATCCGTTGCTGTAATGTGATTCTGGCCCGCCGTGAACTACGGTAATCAAAGGAACCGCTGTACCTTGCTGATAATCGAGAGGGTAAATAAGAATCCCTTCGATATCAAATTGCCCGTCACGAGCTTTATAAGTAACTACTTCTTGTTTTCCTAGTTTTAGGTTGGCTAACCATGGGTTGTGGTTGGTTCTTTTTTCAGGTATTGCGTTTCGTTTGTTGGCAATGGTGAAAACTTCAGCCGGATGCGTAGGAGCATTAGCTACAAACGAAAAAGCATTGTTAGCTGCTTTAGAAAACGATGTAATTCCTTGTGTTTTGGTGCTATAAATAGTTTGTTTTCTAGTGCCGTCAGGGCGGATGGTTCCTAAAGTAGAACCGATTCCTTCGCTTGCCAAAAAGTGAATGGTGTTTATTTCTGTCCAAATGATGTGCTCATATTTCCCGAGGAAGCCTTCGTCAATAATTTGAGGTTTTCCTCCGTTGGCCGAAACAATTAAAATACATCCGTTGGTTGGGTCGTTCAGATCTTTGGCAGCTCTTAGAGCAATTTTTGAACTATCAGGACTCCACACTATTTGGCCTAACTTTCCTTGGTTGTCAACAGTAGCGATTACGTTTTGGGTAGTGGCATCAAGAATCTTTACCGCTTGTTTCATAAACGAATCATCAACCGACGAAGTTGGCGCTTCAGAAACGGCTACTTTTTTTCCGTCAGGACTCCAACTAAGCATATAAACCGAGCCGTTCAGGTTAAGTTGTTGCGTGCTGTTAGGAGCACTCAAATTATGAATAAAAGCTTTTCGTTGTCCAAAGCTTTCTTCGTAAAAATCTGGCGTATAGGTCAACGAAGTTTGGGGTTCAGTTGATTTTTCCATAATCGTAAACAAAACTCTGTTCCCGTCTGGGCTCCATTCATAAGTTAAAATGTTGCTTGAGTAAGAGAATATAGGTGTTGCTTCGCCACCCGAAAAATCTAATTCATAAATCGAATTACTTGTATCACCAGGTTTTCTACTTAAAAAAGTAAGTGTTTTTTTGCCCGGACGCAAAGCCAATTGGCTTATTCCCGCGGTGGTATAATAAGGTTTGCTCACACCTGACTCGGTATTTAAAACATACAGATGGCTGGCGTTTGGTCGATTAGTTTTAAAGGGGTCTTCGGGTATGCTTAGCGCATAAGCCACATGCTTCCCGTCTTCAGAGATAACACTACTGGTTACCGATTTGATTTCAGCAATATGTTCAGCAGTAACGCCTTGTGCATAAGTGGTGCTTGGGCTTATTGTTGCTGATAAAAAAACAAGTAGAAAACAACTGAAAAGCTTTCCGAGTCTTAAGGTAAGAATAGATTCTTTGTGCATTAATTTATATTTTAAGATTAATAAGGGCTAAATATAGTACTTTACATAAGAAAAAGGAAAAAATAAAGATAGAATTTGTTGATTGGAACATTTACCTTTTTGTTTCAAAAACTTTTAAACTTAGTACAAAACATCTAACTTTGGCAAGTTTATTTAATAAATACAAAACATGATTTTTGATAGAAAAAACCTTACTGATGACCAGCTTTTAGACTTATATGCAAAACTTTTAAAACCAAGACTAATCGAAGAGAAAATGCTTATTTTACTTCGTCAAGGTAAAGTTTCAAAATGGTTTTCGGGAATAGGGCAGGAGGCCATTTCGGTAGGGGTAACTACGGTATTAGATAAAGACGAATATGTGCTTCCGATGCATCGAAATTTAGGCGTGTTCACTACACGTGAAATTCCGCTTCACCGCCTTTTTTCGCAATGGCAAGGAAAAGCCAACGGGTTTACCAAAGGACGTGATCGATCGTTCCATTTCGGAACGCAAGAATATAAGATTATAGGGATGATTTCTCACCTCGGGCCGCAACTTGGGGTAGCCGACGGAATTGCTTTGGCGCATAAGCTCAAGCAAGACAACAAAATAACGGCTGTGTTTACCGGAGAAGGAGCAACCAGCGAAGGAGATTTTCACGAAGCCCTTAATATTGCTTCGGTTTGGCAGTTACCTGTACTTTTTATTATCGAAAATAACGGTTACGGCTTATCGACCCCGACTAACGAACAGTATCGTTGTGAGAACCTAGCCGATAGAGGTATAGGTTACGGGATGGAATCACACATCATAGACGGGAATAATATTTTAGAGGTGTACACTAAGCTTTCTGAAATAGCCGCCTGGGTAAGAGAAAATCCTCGTCCGGTTTTACTCGAGTTTAAAACTTTCAGGATGAGAGGCCACGAAGAAGCCAGCGGTGTGAAATATGTTCCGAAGGAGCTTATGGAAGAATGGGCCAAAAAAGACCCCATCGAAAATTATAAAAATTATCTGCTTTCAAACGGAGTTTTATCAGACAAAAAAGATACAGAACTCAGAAGGGCCATAAAAAAAGAGATTGACCAACACTATCAAAAAGCATCTGAGGAGCCTGTAATCGAAGCTGACCTACAACAAGAATTAGTAGATGTTTATGCTCCGTATCATTTTGCACAAATCTTTCCGATGAGTCAAAAAGAAAACATTCGGTTTATTGATGCACTCTCGCAAGGGTTGAAGCAATCGTTAGAAAAGCATGATAACCTGATTATAATGGGGCAGGATATAGCCGAGTATGGAGGTGCTTTTAAAATAACCGAAGGAATGGTTGACGTGTTCGGAAAAGACCGCATCCGTAACACTCCGATTTGTGAGTCGGCTATTGTTTCAACCGGTATGGGCTTGTCTATAAATGGGTATAAGGTAGTAATCGAAATGCAATTTGCAGATTTTGTTTCTACCGGATTTAACCCCATTGTGAATTATCTGGCCAAGAATCATTATCGCTGGGGCGAAAAGGCCGATGTGGTCGTAAGAATGCCGTGCGGAGCAGGGGTTCAGGCAGGCCCTTTTCATTCGCAAACTAACGAAGCTTGGTTCACAAAAACCCCGGGACTAAAGGTAGTATATCCTGCTTTTCCGTATGATGCCAAAGGATTACTCGCTACAGCTATCAACGACCCTAACCCGGTATTGTTCTTTGAGCATAAAGCACTGTACAGAAGTATTTATCAGGATGTTCCTACAGATTATTATACGCTTCCTATGGGGAAAGCTTCGCTTTTGAAAGAAGGAGAAGACATTACGATTATCACTTTTGGAGCAGGCGTACATTGGGCGTTAGAGATTTTGGCTAACAACGAAGATATCAAAGCCGATTTGCTTGATTTACGCACACTTCAACCACTTGATACTGAAGCTATTTTTGCTTCGGTGAAAAAAACCAACAAAGTAATTATCCTGCAAGAAGATTCTCTTTTTGGTGGGATAGGTAGCGATATTTCGGCTCTGATTACAGAGAATTGCTTCGAGTGGCTTGATGCTCCTGTGAAACGAGTAGGAAGTATCGAAACTCCGATTCCGTTTACTAAAAACCTCGAAGATCAGTATTTACCAAAAAATAGATTCGAAAAAGAATTAAAAGATTTGTTGGCCTATTAAATGGTTAATTAGATTAGGATAGAAAACCCCATAAATTATCAAATATTTATGGGGTTAATTTTATTTCAAAAACTCTTTTCGTCCAATGGTTTGGGTAATAATATCTTTTTGGATATCCCAACCTCGAGCAGGTGAATATTCTCTTCCGTAGTAAATAATCTGAAGATGCAATTTGTTCCAAAGTTCTTTAGGGAAGAGTCGTTTGGCATCTTTTTCGGTTTGCTGCACAGATTTTCCGTTAGAAAGATTCCATCGGTACATCAGTCGATGTATGTGTGTATCTACCGGAAAAGCTGGAATCCCGAAACCTTGTGCCATGACCACACTTGCGGTTTTATGCCCTACAGCTGGTAGCTCTTCTAGATCGGCAAAGTTAGCCGGTACTTGACCGTTGTGCTTTTCGATCAGAATCTGAGAAAGCCCGTGAATACCTTTTGATTTCATGGGGGAAAGTCCGCAAGGCCTGATGATTTCTCTAATTTCCTCTACACTTAATTTAACCATATCATACGGATTATCTGCCCTTTCAAATAAAAGAGGAGTAATCAGGTTTACTCGGGCATCGGTACATTGAGCTGAGAGTAAAACAGCGATAAGCAACGTATAGGTATCTTTATGGTCAAGCGGAATAGGAGGTTCGGGGTATAATTGTTCTAAGGTTTTGATTACAAAATCTACGCGTTCCTTTTTTGTCATTTTTTAGGATTGAAGGATAAGTTCTTGGATCAATTTTCGGGCATTGGGTTCTGCTTTTTTGACGGCTTTTAATACTTCTTCGTGTGATATTTTATCCATTTCTGCTTCGGTTCCCATATCAGAAATAATCGAAATACCAAAGCAGTCCAAGCTCATATGTCGAGCTACGATGACTTCGGGCACGGTAGACATCCCGACACAATCGGCGCCAACGATCCTAACCATATCATATTCGGCAAGGGTTTCAAAAGTAGGACCTTGCAAACCATAATAAATTCCGTCTTTTACGCCTAAGTTAAATTTGTTTGATATTTCTTTGGCTTTGGCTATTAGCTTTTTATTATAAGGTTCGCCCATATTCACAAATCGAGGCCCAAATCGCTCATCATTTGTTCCTCTAAGCGGATGCTCTGGGAACATATTTATGTGGTCATAGATGACCACAATATCGCCTACCTGATAACTTCTGTTTACTCCGCCAGATGCATTCGAAACAATAAGAGTTTGTATGCCTAAATACTTCATTACCCTTACCGGAAAAGTAACCTCTTGCATCGAGTAGCCTTCATAATAATGAAATCTACCTTGCATGGCCACAACATTTTTATTTCCTATTTTCCCGAAGATAAGATTACCTTGATGTCCTTCGACAGTCGAGGTCGGAAAATTCGGAATTTGGTCATAAGATAGTTTGTGTTCTATGGTAATGTCTTTGACAAATCCTCCAAGCCCAGAGCCTAATATGACTCCGAAATCGGGGATGAAATTAGTTTTTTCTTTGATATAGTTTACGGTTTGTTGTACTTTCTCCCACATGTTGAATTAGTTATTATGTATTACATCCAAAGTTACAAATTATCTTGAGTTTTTCAAGGCTTTGTAATTTAAATAAACACGCTATTTTAAGACAAAAAAGCCAACTTAGCTTTAGCTGAATTGGCTTTTGGTGTTTATATTTTGGTTTTAATTATTTCAAGTGAGCACGTAGCATCCAAGCTGTTTTTTCGTGGCTTTCCATAAGACCGATTACAAAATCTTCGGTTCCTTGGTCTATTTCGTCTTCTAACGAATCGAGTTGCTCTCTGATGTAGATGATTATTGACTGATAGTCGTTTAATAAATCTGCTATATAAGTCATCGAATCGTTTTTTCCGTCTCTTCTTTCGCTGAGATGGGTTAACTCAATATATTCCGATAGGGTAGCCGGAGCATAATGATCAATTTTTCTGATTCGTTCGGCCACTTCGTCAATTACTGTTTCGAGTTCTGTATATTGCTCTTCAAAATATCCGTGCATAGTATGGAAGTCAGCTCCTTCGACATTCCAATGTGCATTTCTTGTTTTGAGGTATAATATAAACTCATCTGCTAATAATACAGATAGAAATTCTGCTATTTTTTTTGATGTCCCGGGTTTAATTCCGATTGATTTACTTTTTGCCATGTTATTTATCTTTTTATGGTTAAACTTGTGTTCTGTAATTTATACTCTAAAGATACAAAATATTAAGGTTTTTACCAAGCTTCGGTATTATTATTTCTTATAGTGATATAAAAGCTACAGATGTCTTAGTTGTTCTTTTTTGCTTTAATCATCGCCTCGAGCATATTCCACATTTCTGTAGGTATGGCTTCTAATAAATTAAATTGTCCGGCTCCTTTCAGCCATTCGCCTCCGTCGATAGTGATTACTTCGCCATTCATATAAGCCGAGAAATCAGAAACTAAATAGGCGGCCAAATTGGCTAACTCTTGATGATTTCCTACACGTTTTAAAGGAACTTTTTTAGCCAAATCGAATTTTTCTTTTAAATCTCCTGGTAACAGTCTGTCCCAGGCTCCTTGAGTAGGAAATGGTCCGGGGGCAATAGCATTGGTGCGAATGCCATACTGTGCCCACTCTACAGCTAAACTTCTTGTCATAGCCAATACTCCTGCTTTTGCCGTAGCACTCGGAACCACATAAGCAGAGCCTGTCCAAGCATAAGTGGTTACGATATTGAGAATATTTGTGTTTTGCTGTTTATTTGCTATCCAGTATTTGCCAAAAGCGAGTGTACAATTTTTTGAGCCTTTCAAAACAATATCTATAATCGTATCAAAAGCATTGGCCGATAGCCGTTCGGTAGGCGATATAAAATTTCCTGCGGCATTATTTAGCAACACGTCGACTCTCCCAAAAGTATCCAAAACTTTTTGCAGCATGGCTTCTACCTGATCATAATGGCGCACATCACACTGCACGGGCAAGCATTTTCCGCCGGTTTGCTCTTCGAGTTGTTGAGCTGTAGTTTGGAGTTTTTCTATATTTCTCGAAGTGATGGCTACTTTGGCTCCTAACTCCATAAAATATTGAGTCATTGATTTTCCGAGCCCGCTTCCGCCACCTGTTACTACAATTACTTTATCTTGAAGTGCTCCGTCTCTGAGCATTTTTTTTGTGAAATCCATAGCTGAATAAGTTTGAAATTAAACTATAAAGTTACTTACTTCAGCAGAGAAGAAGCAGTAATTATTGTTAAAATGAAGTTATGCTTTTGTTTGTGTATTTATCCGCATTTACATTTTTAAAACCAAAACCATCCGCATTTTTATTGCAAAATGTTTCAATTTCTGGCGGTAAATATAAATATAGAAAAGTACAAAAACAAGAAAACCTCTGAAAATCAGAGGTTTAAAAGTGATCGCGACAGGATTCGA
>CAYPCZ010000040.1:0-22417 GCA_964409345.1 uncultured Flavobacterium sp.
TCGATAATAGCAGTAGAAAAACCAAGTTGTGCAGCACGGATAGCAGCTACGTATCCTCCGGGTCCTGAACCAATCACAACAATGTCAAATGAAGCCATAAAAATTGTTTTAGTAGTTTAAAAAAAAGTTGAACAAAGATAAGGTTTTTGGTTTAAAGTATAAAGGTTTGGGCTGTTTTTATACTAACGGACTATACGAAATCAAATAAACCAACGTATAGTCTTCGAACTCTTTAAAGATAGCTGTGTGCTTTGCTTTTAGGCTACCATAAGTGACCTCGGCTTCTATTTGCTCGCCATTGATATCAAAAGGCAATACATCAATATGCTCTTTTAGGCTCAAACCGGGTTGCGAATGAAATTTATAAACCGACTCTTTGATGCCCCAAATAGCTGTGAGTTGCCGTACGGTTTTATTTATGTCTGATTTGTTAAAAAAATTACTTTCAAAATCGGTGAACTTATCGGCAATCCGGATGATTTTTTTTCGCTGTTGTTCTAAATCGATGCCTGTGTTTTTATCTGAAACAATGATGGCCGAAAACTCAAACGAGTGTGTGATAGAAATATGCTTTCCGTCTGTAAGGTTGGGCTTTCCGTTTTGGTCATAATACAGGTCAAAGTCGTTATAGCCCGCCACATCGAGTAGTTTTCGTACGCTTAAAAAACCTCGTTGGTGAAGCTCAGACTTCATGGTCTCTAACCGAAAAAGACAAACGTCTTTGAGTGCTACTTCTCTAAAGAGCTCATTATAAGATTCGGTAATCTTCCATACCAAAACTTGGGTATTAGGGTCAACCTGAATAGATTTATATAAAGACATATCCTGATTTAAAAGAAGCAAATATAGAGAATTTTTGGACTGATAAAGCAATCTTTGAAGTTGAATAGGTGTAGAACTTGACGAATTCACTGGGATGTATTTTTATCAATAGTATAGCGGGGTTAAAATCGTGTAATTCGTGTTTTATTTTTTCCTATTAAATGCTAATGTTTTATCTTTGCAAGTCATAACACACCAAGCTAAAAATGAAAATATCTTATAACTGGCTCAAGCAATTTATAAAAACCAATAAAACTTCAGAAGAAATTTCTGTTTTACTTACCGATTTAGGCTTAGAGGTAGAAGGAGTAGAAAAATTTGAATCTATAAAAGGAGGCTTGCAAGGCATAGTTGTAGGGCTTGTACTGAGTTGCGAAAAGCACCCAAATGCCGATAAGCTTAAAATAACTACCGTTGATATAGGATCTGAAACTCCGTTACAAATTGTGTGTGGAGCTCCTAATGTAGCTACAGGACAAAAAGTACCGGTAGCCACCATTGGGACTATTTTATATGATGCAGAAGGTAATTCGTTTAAAATAAAAAAAGGAAAAATCAGAGGCGAAGACAGCCTAGGGATGATTTGTTCTGAAGACGAACTCGGTTTAGGCACTTCGGGCGAAGGAATTTTGGTTTTAGACCAAGGGGCAAAAATCGGAAGCCCGGTAAGCAAAATATATGAGGTAGAGAGTGACGAGGTTTTCGAAATCGGGCTCACACCCAATCGTGCTGATGCTATGAGTCATTGGGGAGTAGCTCGGGATATCAAAGCAGGCTTGTTGCAGTTAGAAGGAACTAATATAGAGCTGATGACCCCTTCTGTGAGTAGCTTTAGGGTAGATAAAAGAACGCTAAAAATAGGCGTGGATGTAATTGACGCGAAGCTTTGCCCAAGATATTGTGGGTTGACCATCTCGGGAGTAACGGTCAAAGAATCTCCTAAGTGGCTAAAAAACAGACTTAAATCTATTGGGCTTACGCCAAAAAACAACATTGTTGACGTAACCAACTATGTGCTTCATGAGCTAGGACAACCCCTTCATGCTTTTGATGCCTCGATGATTAAAGGAAACCAAATTACCGTAAAACAAGCCACTCCAGACACTAAACTTGTTACTTTAGACGATGTTGAGCGCAACTTATCTGCGGAGGATTTAGTTATCTATAACCAAGAAAAACCAATGGCTATTGCCGGAGTTATGGGCGGTCAAAAATCTGCTGTTAGCGAAGTTACCTCAAATATATTTTTAGAAAGTGCTTACTTTGATCCGGTGGCTGTACGTAAATCAGCCAAACGACACGGCATTAGCTCGGATGCTTCTTTTAGATTCGAAAGGGGCGTTAACCCAAGCATTACTGAATATGCGCTAAAAAGAGCAGCAAACCTCATTATAGAGTTGGCAGGCGGAGAGGTTACCTCTGATATTATTGATTTATATCCTAAAAAAATAGAAGGTTTTCAAGTGTTTTTAAACTTCGAGTCCATCAATAAAATAGTAGGGCAAGAAATCCCTCAAGAAACCATCAAAAATATTCTGACCTCACTCGAAATAAAAGTAGGAAGCATCTCTGACGTAGGCATCGGGCTCACTATTCCGCCCTATAGAGTTGACGTGCAAAGAGAAGTCGATGTTATCGAAGAAATCTTGCGGGTTTACGGCTATAACAATATCGAGTTTAGCCAAAAACTGAATGCCTCTATCTCTTATTCGTCACGCACTGAAGAACATAGATTACAAGAAATTACAGCTAATTTACTCACTTCGAATGGCTTTGACGAAATCATGTCAAACTCGCTCACTACTCCCGAATATGTAGGTTTGTCTCAAAACCTATTAGAAGAGCAAAATGTACAGATTATCAACCCTTTGAGTAGTGATTTATCTGTGATGCGGCAGTCCCTATTGTTTAGCGGACTGGAAGCAATTTCGCATAACATCAACCGTAAACACAGTGATTTAAAATTCTTTGAATTTGGTAAAGTGTATAAAAAACACTTTTCGGAATATCAGGAATCCAAGCATTTAGCTCTCTTTATTACAGGCGATCGCACCAAAGAAAGCTGGCTCGAAAAATCACAAAAATCTGATTTCTTTTTGCTAAAGACGTATGTTGAAATGACTCTCAAGCGACTGGGAATCAAAGCACTAAAAACCACCCCCCTAACCGATGATGCTTTTTCGGAAGGAATTATGCTAAACAAAGGAAACATCGTTTTGGCAGAGCTTGGCGTAATTAAAAAATCTATTCTGAAACATTTTGACATCAAGCAAGAAGTACTGCATGCCGATCTGAAGTGGGAAGCTATTAGCAAACTTGTTAGCGATAAAATCAAGTTTAGCGAAATAGCCAAGTATCCTGAAGTAAGACGTGATTTGGCTCTTTTGCTTGACCAAAACATAAGCTTCGAGAGTATTTATCAAATTGCAGAACAAGCCGATAAAAAGCTAGTAAAAGAAATTGATTTGTTTGATGTATATCAAGGAGATAAACTCCCGGAAGGGAAAAAATCGTATGCGATAAGCTTTATATTGCAAGACACCGAAAAAACGCTTACAGACGAGCAAATCGAAAAAACAATGTCAAAAATCATAACTAACTTAACCAACGAATTAGGAGCTGTTTTAAGAAACTAAACCAGTTGATAAACAAAACTAATCCGTTATAATTACTAAAAAAACAATGGAGAAAGCAACATTTGCAGGCGGGTGTTTTTGGTGTACAGAAACTATTTTCTCAGAGCTTCAAGGTATCGAAAGTGTCACTTCTGGATATACTGGAGGTGTAATAGAGAATCCAACTTATGAAGAGGTTTGCCAAGGCACAACAGGACACGCAGAGGCTATCGAAATTGTTTTTGATGCCGATGTAATTTCATATCGAGAGTTGCTTGAGATATTTTTTGCTACTCACGACCCCACCACACTCAATCGCCAAGGGGCAGATGTGGGCACACAATATCGAAGCGAAATTTTCTATCATTCTGAAAAGCAAAAGCAGCAAGCAGAAGAGGTAATCGAGTTATTCGAAACCCAAGAAATCTATGAGAATCCGATTGTGACTCATATCTCAGAAGCCACAACATTCTACAAGGCAGAAAACCATCATCAGGGTTATTTTGGGCAAAACCCCAATCAGCCGTATTGTCAAGCCGTTATCAACCCTAAAGTGCAAAAGTTCAGACAAGCCTATGCACAAAAACTAAAAAAGTAATTATTCTTCTACTTAACCTTGATAAAAATGGAAAGCCAACTTCCTATCGAAACAAAATCTGAAGACAAGACAAAAAAGCTTGTTCTGAGTATTTTGCTAGATTTGATAGGTATGGTAAGCTATATTATTCCGGTTTTAGGAGAAACCTTTGATGTAATTTGGGCCCCGGTTGCCGGACTTTTACTTCACCGAATGTATAAGGGAACTGTGGGTAAAGTCGGAGGAATTGTTGTTTTTATCGAAGAGCTTTTACCGGGTTTTGATATTATCCCGACCTTTACGTTAGCCTGGGTTTATACTTATATTTTTAAGAATAAGAAATAAAAAATCCCCAACTAAGGGGATTTGTCTGTAACTATATAGTAAAACTTCTTAGAGCTGAATAAACGAATCATCTGTTAAGTTCAAATGGCTCATTACCGCATTGATATCAGAAGTATCAATATCTAAAATCGAAAAATAACCCGGAATAATTACAATTCGAAAAGTTATTCCGTCTTTCCAAGAAGGGTCTATGAAACCTAAATTGAAGGTAGCATCCATAAACAACCTGAAGTCAGTAGTGGTGAAGTCATAGTTATAACTCATTACCCCTTGATCAAAATAATAGGTTTGTGGCAACAGCTTCCAGATATCGCGTCCTTGGTGCACACCCGAAAGCTCATAAACCAACACGAGATCAGAAGCAAATATAGGCGGGTTGAGATTAAAAATACTTTCGTATCCGTTCACAAAAGTAAACGAAGTAGTTACTTCGAATACTTCGCTAGCCGGACCGGGATGACCTTGAGGACCTCTAGGACCTTCAGGGCCTGTACAACCCTGTAATAAAACCAACCCTATAAAGAGAGTAAAAACCGAGACTAATTTTTTCATAATACTAATGTTTAAACGTATGTGCTGCTTGTAAAGACAATAATCAAGCCAAAAAGTTAGACTTGGATTACTCCTAAATTGAATTGTTTTTCTATCGGGGCGTGGTTCGCTGCTTCGATACCCATCGAAATCCATTTTCGGGTATCGAGCGGATCGATTATAGCATCTGTCCAGAGGCGGGCAGCTGCATAATAAGGTGATACTTGCTCATCATAACGGGCTTTTATTTTATCAAACAGTTCGGCTTCTTTTTCCGGAGTAAGTTCTTCTCCTTTGGCCTTGAGCGAAGAGGCTTCGATTTGCAACAATACTTTTGCTGCTTGCGAACCTCCCATTACGGCTAATTCTGCACTTGGCCAAGCTACTATCAGTCGTGGGTCATAGGCTTTTCCGCACATGGCATAATTACCTGCTCCATAAGAGTTGCCAACAATTACCGTAAATTTCGGTACAACCGAATTGGCTACTGCATTCACCATTTTTGCTCCGTCTTTGATAATACCTCCGTGTTCAGATTTAGAACCCACCATAAAGCCGGTTACGTCTTGCAGAAACAAAAGTGGAATTTTCTTTTGATTGCAATTGGCAATAAATCGAGTAGCCTTGTCTGCACTATCCGAATAAATTACTCCGCCAAATTGCATTTCGCTCGACTTGGTTTTGGCTCCGGTGGTTTTCACAACTTTTCTTTGGTTGGCTACAATCCCTATAGCCCATCCATTTATGCGTGCATAAGCAGTAATAATAGTTTGACCATATCCTGCTTTGTATTCGTCAAATTCAGAGTTATCTACCAAGCGCTTGATGATTTCGTACATATCATATTGTTCGGTTCTTGCTTTGGGCAAAATACCATAGATCTCGTTTTGGTCTAAAGCTGGTTTTTGAGCTTCAATTCTGTTGTAACCTGCCTTGTCAAAATCTCCAATTTTTCCGACTATATTTTTGATTCGCTCTAAAGCGTCTTTATCGTCTTTGGCTTTATAATCAGTCACTCCCGAAATTTCACAATGTGTAGTAGCACCTCCTAGAGTTTCGTTGTCAATACTTTCGCCAATTGCGGCTTTTACCAGATAACTTCCTGCCAAAAAAATACTTCCTGTTTTATCTACAATCATAGCTTCGTCGCTCATAATCGGCAAATAGGCTCCTCCTGCTACACAACTTCCCATCACGGCAGCAATTTGGGTAATCCCCCTGCTACTCATCACAGCATTGTTGCGAAATATTCTTCCGAAATGTTCTTTATCAGGAAAAATTTCGTCTTGCATCGGCAAATATACCCCGGCACTATCTACCAAATAAATAATTGGCAAACGGTTTTCTATAGCAATTTCTTGGGCTCTTAAGTTCTTTTTTCCGGTAATTGGGAACCAAGCTCCGGCTTTTACCGTAGCATCGTTTGCCACAACAATTACTTGCTTTCCGCTCACATATCCGATTTTCACGACTACTCCACCGCTTGGACAGCCTCCGTGTTCTTTATACATTCCCTCGCCTGCAAAACCTCCGATTTCGATAGAGTCTGAGTTTTTGTCTAACAAATAATCTATACGTTCGCGAGCGGTCATTTTGCCTTGGGCATGTAACTTTTCGATCCGCTTCTGCCCTCCTCCGAGTTTTACTTTGGCAAATCGCTGACGTAAATCAGATACTAAAAGCTTGTTGAAATCTTCGTTTTTGTTGAAATTTATATCCATTATGTAATATTGTATAGTATTGTTGTAAACTGTTGTAAATTAAATTTCTACTCCGTAATCTCCTAAGTGATATTCTTCAAAATAGAAATTAGAATTAGCATTATAGAATCGAACATTTTTAAGTTTGATATGATGAATATATCCGGTAAGTTCTGAGCTTACTTGGTCATAAACAGCTTGTGTTTCGACTTCGATAATTCCTGAGAGTCCTTCTTCGCCATTTTCGGCATACCATTCTTGGACAACTTGAGGGCTAGTTTGCGGAATAGTCGAACAGAAATAAGCTCCTGATACGTTAGCATTAAAAACTTTATAGATAATTCGATTGGTATCACTGCTTATAAGGGCGGTTCTGGGTGAGTTTTCGGGGGTAACCTGATTGGGAAACAACGCCTGATAGTTTAATTCGGCAACAAGAGCTTCTCTTAGGTTTAACTTAAAAAGCAAATCTGTTGAACAATTTTGCAGGGTAGAACTAAAATCAAATTGTATTAGGTTGGGCGTGGTATAATTACCAAACACTAACTCTTGATACACCAACTGGTTATTTCCTTTGACAAAAATCACATCTTTTAAAACAATATGGTGTGTGTATCCCGAGATGTTTAGTATCCCGCCGTTTTCTGTATCCGGATTAGCATAGGTAGTTATTTCGATAGTAGCTCCGGATAATGCTGTCCACTCTTCGACAACTTTAGGTTCGGCTACAGGAAGGTCAGCGCATAGAATCGAACTGTTTATTGCAGCATTATACAATCTATAGACTAAGTTATCTGATGTGGTGAGCTGATAAATAACAGGAACGATATTTCCGCTTTGGTCAACATTCTGGACATTTTTAAATTGAGATAACGGAATATTCAGAATTAAAGCTTCGTTTCCGCTCGTGTTATAAATAAAAGTATTGTCAGCACATTTATTGAGGTTTAGACTTGTGAATTCAAACGAAGTTACTGATAAATCACCATCATCACAAGCCGATAACATAAAGATTAGACAAACAAAACCTAAGATACGTTGCATAAAAAATAAATTTAAACAAAAATAGTTCTTTTGCAGGGATTAAAAAATATAATTTTATTTAACTTCGATCGAGTCTGGCTCAATGTGAATAAGCACATCTGCAATCTGGGGGAATTCTAAGAGTAAATAATCTTTGAGCTCGTGTGATATGAAATGACCTTCTCTGACCGAAATTTCTGCATCAACAATAGCGTGTAAATCCACCTGATATTTCATTCCTATTTTTCGGACAAGACATTTTTCGACCGCCAAAACTCCTTTTACATTAGTTGATTTTTCTCGAATGTCGGCAATTAAATCGCTATACATATTTTCGTCCATTATCTCTCCTAAGGCAGGGCGAAAAATACGATAACAATTATAGAGGATAAATCCGGCCGCAAAAAGTGCAGCCCAGTCATCGGCTGCCTCATATCCCTCACCCATTATAACAGCAATGGTAATTCCGATAAATGCCGCTATCGAAGTTATCGCATCGCTCCTGTGATGCCAAGCATCGGCTTTTAAAGAAGATGAATTGGTTTCTCTACTTCGCCGGATTACTACCTGATATGAAATTTCTTTCCAAAGGATAATTACTCCTAAAACAATCAGTGTCCAAGATTCGGGAGATTGATGTGGGGTTTTAATATTTTTGATGCTTTCTATGGCAATAATAGTAGCCGAAACAATCAAGAAGCCCACTACAATAAAGGTCATTAGAGGTTCTATCCTACCGTGCCCATACGGATGGTTTTTGTCGGCAGGTCGGTTAGCATATTTCAATCCGAAAAGAACCAACAAAGACGAAAGCGTGTCAGTAGCTGACTCTATAGCATCAGCTATTAGCGCATAAGAATTTCCCAGTACACCAGCCACCCATTTGCAAATAGCCAACAAAAGATTGCCCGCTATACTGAAGTAAATCGTTTTGACTGCTTTGTTTTGGGGATCATGCTGGTGCGACACTGCTATTAATTATTTGTTATCTTGTAAGGCAAAAACTCTTTTTAGCACATTAGAGGTTCTTGCCGCGGCATTAGTTCTGATGTTTTTTTCTTCTACAGAAATCATTCTAAAAACGCCTTCCATAGCTTGAGAAGTTACATAATCAGTCAAGTCAGGATTCACCTTAGTCACCAGCGGAATTTGATTGTAACGGTTGATGATGTCAGTCCAGACTTTGTCTGCCCCCACTTTGCTCAGCGAATTGCTTACTACAGGATTAAACTTAGCATACAAAGCTGTTGAGGTCGTATTCTGCAAATAGTTTGTAGCGGCATCATCTGCTCCCATCAAAATATTTCGGGCGTCATTAAAGGCCATTCCTCTGATGGCATCTACAAATATCGGGGTGGCTTCTTTTACGGCATCTTCGGCTGCTCTATTCAATATTTTTAATCCTTCGTCTGCTAACGAAGATAGCCCTATATCTCGAAGCGTTTTATCTACTTTTTGAAGTTCTTGAGGCAACAGGATTTTGACCATTTCGTTTTTAAAAAATCCGTCTGGGGCCGTAAGCTTGCTTACTTGTTTGCTAATTCCGTTATTAAGTGCTTCTTTGAGCCCTTGGCTGATGTCATAGTTGCTGGTAGCTTGAGGCATTTGTTCGGCTATTTGTTGTAATTCTCCACAACTAATTATCGGTAATAAAAATAATACTGTAAAAAACTTTTTCATGATATAGATTATTATATTTTTCAAAGATAAATAAATAGCTCGGCTTGGCAACCCAAAGAACAAGCTTATAAAAGTTTACTCCGTAGCTCTGTTATGCCGTGCAAAAAGAGTCAAAAAGATACAAATTAGGATCACAAAAAGAAACTCATTAGTCTGTAATCGACTCTAATTCAGGTCGTTTCTTTTTGGCTCGTGACCACATCAGATAAACCGCCGGAATCACATAGAGTGTTAGCACAAGCGAAAACAGCGATCCGCCTACAATTACGATTCCCATTCCCATACGGCTGGTCGAAGCTGCTCCTAACGATATAGCGATTGGCAAAGCTCCGAAAGCAATAGCCAAACTGGTCATCAGAATCGGACGCAAACGGGCCTCTGAGGCCTGAATAATAGCTTCATATTTCGGAATCCCTCTATCTCGAAGCTGATTGGCAAACTCAACGATGAGAATTCCGTTTTTGGTTACCAAACCAATGAGCATAATTGTGCCTATTTGGCTAAAGATATTCCAAGTCTGACCGAAAAGCCAAAGCGAAAACAAGGCTCCTGCCACTGCCATCGGAACAGTCAAGATAATGACAAAAGGATCTATAAAACTCTCAAATTGTGCAGCCAAAATGAGATAAATCAGTAACAATGCCAGCCCAAATGCAAACATAGTATTTGAACTACTTTCTGCAAAATCTCGTGATTCGCCACTCAAATCGGTCGTAAAGGAATCATCAAGCACTTTTTCTTTGATGCGTTCCATAGCTGCAATTCCGTCTCCGATTGCCTTGCCGGGTGCTAATCCTGCTTGGATAGTAGCCGACATATATCTGTTGTTGTGAAAAAGCTGAGGCGGATTGCTTTGCTCTTCTATTTCTACCAAATTATCCAGCTGAATGAGTTCACCTCGATTATTTTTAACAAACATAGAGGTGAGATCATGCGGTCTTGCTCTATCTTTTTCGTCAAACTGACCAATGACCTGATATTGTCTTCCGTCTTTGAGAAAATAACCAAAGCGTTGCCCGCTGAGTGAGAGTTGTAGGGTTTGAGCAATATCTAAAACAGAAACACCTAAGCTTTGTGCTTTTTCTCTGTCGATAGTAATGTTTATTTCGGGTTTGTTGAATTTTAAATCAGTATCTACAATCGAAAAGGTAGGGTCTTGTGAGGCTTCTTCTAAAAACTCTGGAATGACTTCTCGAAGTTTCTCGAAGTTTTGGGCTTGAATGACATACTGAATCGGCAAGCCGCCTCTGCGACTTACGGCGATAGTAGGGGTTTGCATCACCGAAACCCTTCCTTGATCATAACCTCTTGTCAAGCCAGAGAGTTGGTCGGCAATTTCTTTTTGAGAACGTTCTCTCTCGCTCGGATCTACCAAGCTTAAACGTACACGACCTGTATTTACAGAAGTTGACATATAACTCGGAGAAGTAATAATCAGGCTTACTCTCTTTTCGGGAATAGAATCATCAATCATTCGGGATATTTCCTGCATAAATCGGTCTGTATATTCATAAGATGAACCTTCGGGGGTGGTGATTGCCATCATAATCGAACTTCGATCGTCATAAGGAGCGGTTTCTTTCCGGAGTACTCCAAAAAACAAAGCAATGAGTCCTAAACAGGCAACTATGATTACAAAACTCATCCATTTGTATTTCATGAACTTTCGTAATGATCTCTCATATCCGGTATTCATACTGACAAATAACGGCTCTGTCACCCGATAAAACCAACCTTGTTTTTTATGTTGATTAGGACGCATCAGATAGGCGTTTAGCATCGGGGTGAGTGTTAAGGCCACAAAGGAAGAAATAAGCACCGCCGCTCCAATTACTACTCCAAATTCTCTAAAGAGTTGCCCGACAAAACCTTCTAAGAATATAACCGGCAAAAACACGGCAGCCAAGGTTACTGAAATCGAAATAATAGCCCAAAAAATTTCGTTAGAACCTTTGACAGCCGCCTCAAACGGGCTCATGCCTTGTTCTACTTTTTTATAAATATTTTCGGTGACGACAATTCCGTCATCTACCACCAATCCCGTGGCCAGCACGATTGCCAATAGCGTAAGCACGTTAATAGAGAACCCACACAAATACATGATAAAAAACGTAGCGATAAGCGAAACGGGGATATCAATTAAAGGTCTAACAGCAATCGACCAATCTCTAAAAAAGAAATAGATAATAAACACTACCAAAGCCACAGCGATAAGCAAGGTCTCTGCAACCTCAACAATTGACTTTTTGATAAAGACTGTGTTATCCATGGCAATATTGATGCTCAAATCAGAAGGCAAATCGGTTTTTAATTTTTCGTATTCCTGATAAAAAGCATCTGCAATCTCAATATAATTGGTTCCCGGTTGCGGAATAATCGCCATCCCTATCATCGGCAGTCCGGAATGGCTGAGCTTGGTTTCTAGATTTTCGGCTTCAAGCGAAGCTCTGCCCACATCTTTTAGGCGGACAATTCTTTCGCCTTGAGCGAGAATAATAATGTTGTTGAACTCTTCTTCGGTGGTCAAGTTACCCATAGTTTTTACGGTCAACTCGGTATTCTGTCCGGTAATTTTTCCGGAAGGGAGTTCTACGTTTTGAGCATTGAGTGCTTGGTGTACATCTGCTACGGTAACGCCATAAGAAGCCAGCCTTAGCGGGTCAATCCACAAACGCATGGCATAGCGTTTTTGTCCCCAAATCTGCACGCTGCTCACTCCTGGAATGGTCTGAATACGTTGCGCAATTACGTTTTCTGCAAAATCGCTTATCTCAAGGTGATCTCGATATTCGCTTTGCAAGGTCATGGTGATAATCGGGTCAGAATCTGCATCGGCTTTTGAAACTACCGGTGGTTCGTCTAAATCTTGGGGGAGGTTTCTGATGGCTTGTGATACCTTATCACGCACATCATTGGCGGCTTCTTCGAGGTTTTTACCTAAATGGAATTCCACCGTAATATTACTCCTGCCTTGATTACTCGAAGAAGAAATATTACGAATTCCGTCAATGGCATTAATAGATTTCTCGAGAGGCTCAGTGATTTGTGATTCGATAATATCGGCATTAGCACCGGTATAATTGGTTCTTACGTTAATTATCGCCGGGTCGATAGAAGGGTATTCTCTGACCCCTAGATAAGTAAACCCGATTATCCCAAAAAGTATCAAAGTCAGATTAGCCACTATGGTAAAAACAGGTCTTTTTATACTAAAGGTTGATAGACTCATACTGTAGTTTTGAGGCAGTTAATTTTTAATTATTTTAGATTGACAATAACCGAAGCTCCGGGTCTGAGGTTCATTATTCCGGTAGTAATTAACGTATCTCCTTCTTTAAGCCCTTCTAATACTACTACGTCTTTTTCGGTACGGGTTGCCGTCTCAACCAATACGCTTTTGGCTTTTCCGTTTTCTTTAATAAAGACCATCCGTCCGTCTTGAACAGGTATTACCGCCTGTGTAGGCACAATAATGGCATCATCTGTTTTTGATAACGGGAATTCGACATTGGCAAAACTTCCTGCTAATAGCTGGTTTTCTTTGTTGGGTGTTTTGGCACGTACGCGAAGAGTTCGGGTGGCTTGTTCTATCTCGGCTTCTAAAGCATACACTTGAGCGGTGTGCTTTTGGGTGGAGCCTGCTACTGAAAATTGTAATTCTGTACCTACCTTGATTTGATTGGCGTATTTTTCGGGCACCGAAAAGGTAATTTTCAAATCAGACGAGCTTACTAAGCGGGCGATTAAAACACTTGGGGTAACATAAGCTCCTTGTGAGATATTTCGCAAGCCTATTCTACCTGAAAAGGGTGCTCTGATAACAGTTTTAGAAATTTGTGACTCGATGAGTTGTGTATATGCTTTTGCTGATTGATATTCGGCTGAGCTCACCTCAAACTCCTCTTGGCTTATGGCTTGTTTTTCTAACAGCAATCCGGCTCTTCTGGAATTTTCTGAAGCTAACTGCTCTTGAGTGGTGGCTTGGATAAGCTGAGCTTGCAATTCGATGTCATTAATTTTTAGTAATACCTGCCCTTTCTGCACTGAGCTTCCTTCCTGAAAATGAATGCTTTGAACAATCCCCGAAACCTCACTTCTTAGCTCCACTTGCTCGTCGGCTTCCAAAGAGCCCGATAAGGTCAAGTTATCTTCGAAATACTGTGGAGTAATTATCAGCCCATCAACCTGTAAGGCTTGCTGAGTTCTGACCCCTTGTGGCGAGGCTTGGCTTTTGTTAGCAGATATTCTATAAATAATCAAACCGATAAGGCTTAAAAGCAATATAGATATAATCAGGTGTTTGAGTTTCATAAGCTTTTGAGTAGTTTATTAAAGCAAATCTAAACTTTAAAATTTTGAAATATATTATACCAACTCACTTTTGAATCCTTTTAACATTTATTTATAATTACCCCGCCAAAGATTAACACTTTTAACCTATTTTACTACCTATTAAAATGAAAATAAAACCTTCTAATTTGTGTACCTTTGTCGGATTCATAAACTATTTATATTTTATAATGGATAAGAAAATTTTTTCCTTTCTGTTTTCCACCCGCCTTATGGCTGTTTTGTTTATCTCGTTTGCAGCAGCTTTAGCCATTGGAACTTTTATCGAAGACAAGTATAACACAGATACTGCAAGAATACTAATTTATAATGCCTGGTGGTTTGAAGCTATTATGGCATTTTTTTTTATCAATTTCCTCGGCAATATCAAACGCTATAATCTTCTGCGAAAAGAAAAACTGGGCACACTTATACTTCACCTCTCGTTTGTGCTTATTTTAATCGGGGCTTTTATCACGCGTTATATCAGCTATGAAGGAGTAATGGCCATCAAAGAAGGCCAAACCGAGCATCAAATGTTTTCTGACAAATTCTACTTAACTGTTTTTGTAGACGGAGACCACCAAGGAGAAATGCGCAGAAAAACACACGAAAAACCACTTATTCTCTCGCAAGCCACCCATAATAACTTTTCGATAAAAGGCCGATTCAGCGGTACTCCATATCAAATCAAGTATAAGGATTTTATTATGGGGGCTACCGAAAACATTATCGAAGATGCTAACGGAGATCTTTATCTAAAGCTGGTTGAGTCAGGAGACGGAAACCGACACGAACACTTTCTCAAAGACGGCGAAGTGCAAAATATTCACAATATTCTTTTCTCGTTTAACAAAGAAACCGAAGGAGCCATCAATATTTTCAGCAATCAAGATGATCAATATACTATCAAATCGCCTTTCGGCGGAGAGTATATGGTTATGGCAACTCAAGCACAAGGATTGGTGTATGCAGACTCGTTACAAGATTTTAACCTCCGTGCTCTTTATACGATGGGCGGAACCAGTTTTGTACTTCCGGAGCCTGCTATGAGAGGGAAAATAGAATACACCTCTGATGGCAACTGGAAAGATATGAATAGCGATGATGCCTTGATAGTTACCGTAAAATCAGAAGGGGTAGAAAAAGACATTACCCTATTGGGGGCAAGAGGAAAAATGGGAATTCCGATTTCGTTTACACAAGGAAATTTAGAATACACTTTGTTTTTCGGAAGCAAAGTATATGACCTTCCTTTTTCGATACATCTCAAAGAATTTATTGCTGCAAAATATCCGGGGACACTCAGCAGCTTCGCATCTTTTAAAAGTAAAATTAGAGTCGAAGACGAAGAGCCCTTTGACTACGACATATATATGAATCACGTGCTTGACCACCGAGGATACCGATTTTTTCAGGCTTCGTATAACTATTCTAATTCTACTCTGCGCGAAGCCCACGAGCCCGATATTACTGTATTGTCTGTCAATCACGATTTTTGGGGAACTTGGACTACCTATGTAGGTTATACGTTACTTTATATTTCGATGATTTGGATTCTTTCCGAAAAAAACTCACGTTTTGGAGACATACGAAGACGTTTGAAAAAATTAAAAAACAAAAAAGCAAAAATGCTCTCTGTTTTTATACTCTTGTTTGGGTTAAACACCTTTGCTCAAGAATATGGTCAGGAGCACGACCACCATCACTCAGAAGATTCTGAACACGTTCACTCGGAAGAGCATGTAGCTCGAAAACCTCATTTGGGCTTTAATCAACACGAGATCGACTCGCTCATTAACTTGCTGGCAGCTACCAAAGAACATGCTGAAAAGTTTGGAAAGATTGTTATTCAGGATGCCGGCGGAAGAATGAAGCCTATCAATACCTTTTCGTCTGAGCTTATCCGAAAGGTGAGTAAAAGCGACCATTATAAAGGCTTGAATTCTGACCAAGTATTTCTATCAATGACTCAATATCCTGATTTGTGGTTTGAAGTGCCGCTTATCTCTCTCAAAAGAGGAAATGATAGTATCAGAAATCTTTTGGGCTTAGACTCAAAAGCCCGATATGCCCCGTTTATTAACTTTTTTGACGAGAAAGGAAATTATAAATTATCTCCGTTTTTAGAAGAGGCCTATCAGGCGCAAACGCCAAATTCGTTTCAAAAAGACTTTATCGAAGCCGATAAAAGAGTAGTATTATTAAATGCAGCTCTAAGTGGTAAGATTTTAAGGGTTTTCCCTATTCCGGGCGATCGAAACAATAAATGGATTTCGTATTTAGAACTTAACGAATCAGGCCTCACAGGGGCAGACTCAATGTATGTACGCAATATTATTCCGCTTTATTTTCATTCGCTTCAAGAATCAAAAAGAACCGGTGGTTATAAACAAACTGACGAACTATTAGAGAGCATAACGGCTTATCAGCACAAGTTTGGTAGTGAAGTTATGCCCTCAGACAAAAAGATTCAATCTGAGATTACGTATAACAAATATGACATTTTCAAAAATCTATTTTCTTGGTATATGTATGCCAGTGCTTTGATGTTCTTTTTTGTGATATTACAAATCTTTTATAACAACAAAGCGGTCAATACGGTAGTGAAAATAAGCCATTGGATTATCGGGTTTTTGTTCTTATTACACACAGCGGGTCTGGCTCTAAGATGGTATATATCGGGGCATGCTCCGTGGAGTGATGCCTATGAGTCGATGATTTATGTGGCTTGGGCGACGATGCTTTTCGGACTTATTTTCGGGAAAAAATCTCCGCTTACTTTGGCCTCTACTACATTTGTGACTTCGATGATTTTGATGATTGCGCATTGGAGCTGGATGGATCCGGCTATTGCCAATCTGCAACCCGTGCTTGACTCCTATTGGCTGATGATTCACGTATCGGTTATCGTGGGGAGTTATGGTCCGTTTGCTATCGGAATGGTTTTGGGGCTGGTAGCTTTGTTTCTGATGATTTTTACTACTAGTAAAAACAAGCAAAAAATGGAGCTCAACATCAAAGAGCTTACGTATATTAACGAAATGGCACTTACCGTTGGGCTGGTGATGCTCACAATAGGGAACTTCCTCGGGGGGCAATGGGCTAACGAAAGCTGGGGACGCTATTGGGGGTGGGATCCTAAGGAAACTTGGGCGCTGGTATCTATTATGGTTTATGCTTTTGTGATTCACGTACGCCTAGTCCCGGGGCTAAGAGGACTTTGGTTTTTTAACCTTTTGAGCGTGTGTGCTATTGCTTCTATTGTTATGACTTATTTTGGAGTGAATTTTTATCTCTCAGGCTTGCACTCATACGCCAGCGGAGATAAAGCCATCACACCGGATTTTGTATATTATTCGATAGCAATTATAGCCGTCATAGGGACTTTCTCGTATATCAAGTATAAAAAGTTTTATAAAAAATAATAGCCGAACTAATTTGATCTAAACTATTCTATCTCTACACCTGATTTTAGGTAGGTGTAGAGATAGCGTTGTTAAAGTCCTCTATTTTCTTTTTGAAAATGTTCGGATTTTTATACTTATATTTGCTTTAATCAACTCTTTTTTGATATAAAAATGAACGAAAAAACACGAGACTTTTACAAAAGGCTTAAAGAAGAATTAACCAAATCTTCACTCTGGCCTGCAGAGTATCTATATAAATTTGTAGTTCCTTCTGAGACAGAAAAAATAAAACAAGTAGAACAAGCCTTTGATAATATGGGCGCTGTTATCAAAACCAAACAGTCGAAAACAGGCAAGTACACCAGCATTTCTATAAACGTAAGGATGAAAAATCCTGAGGCTGTAATCGAGCAGTACATTAAAGTTTCTGATATCGAAGGAATCATTTCTCTATAATAAAATTAACTTATGAAATTCAACCCTACTGAGGCTATAGAACATTTAGAATATAATTCGTTACGACAAAAACTCGTCATTCCCGAATACGGAAGGCATTTGCATAAGCTTATTGATGCTGCTATTGCCACCCAAGACAGAGTGGAACGCAATAAACTTGCCCAATATATCATTTCGATTATGGGAAGTATGAATCCTCACTTGCGAGACGTTCCTGATTTTCAGCATAAATTATGGGATCAACTCTTTATTATGTCTGATTTTGAATTAGACGTAGATTCTCCGTATCCTACCCCCTCTCGCGAATTATTAAACAAGGCGCCTGAGCCGTTGGGTTATCCGCAAAACTTTCCGAAATATCGCTTTTACGGAAACAATATCAAGTATATGATTGATGTGGCTAACCAATGGGAAGAAGGCGAAATGAAAACCGCTCTGATTAGAGTAATTGCTAATCACATGAAAAAATCATACTTGAGCTGGAATAAAGATTCGGTAAAAGATGAAGTAATTTTCGACCATCTGTATGAGCTTTCTGACGGAAAAATAAATTTAAACAATTCGTCTGAAGAGCTTTCTGATTCGTCTGATTTGCTCAGAACAAACAAAAAGACTTCGAACAAAACCCATACGCATACCAACCCAAAAAATCAGAGCCACAAGCAAAAACCTACCAACAAAAATCGAAAATAATTATGGCTGTTTTTAAAATTAAAGGTGGTTATTCTTTAAAGGGTGAAGTAATACCCCAAGGGGCAAAAAATGAGGCGTTACAGATACTTTGTGCCGTACTGCTTACTCCCGAAAAAGTTACTATTCACAACATCCCTGATATATTAGATGTCAACAAACTTATTTCACTTCTCAAATGTCTGGGTGTAAAAGTTAAAAAATTATCGCCCAATAGTTACAGCTTTGAATCCGACCAAATCCATATTGATTATTTAAAATCCGAAGCCTTCAAAAAAGACGGAAGCTCGCTACGAGGGTCAATTATGATCGTAGGACCTCTTTTGGCTCGTTTCGGTAAAGGCTATATCCCGAAACCGGGAGGCGACAAAATTGGCAGACGCAGGCTTGATACCCATTTTGAGGGTTTTATTAAGCTTGGAGCTAGCTTTCGGTATAACAAAGAAGAATCTTTTTATGGCGTAGAAGCCAAGGAACTTCACGGAACTTATATGCTTCTGGATGAAGCTTCTGTAACCGGAACGGCTAACATCATTATGGCTGCGGTTTTGGCCAAAGGAAAAACCACTATTTATAACGCTGCCTGCGAGCCTTATTTGCAACAACTTTGCAAAATGCTCAACCGCATGGGAGCAAAAATTACAGGCATAGGCTCTAATTTGATTACTATCGAAGGAGTAGAAAGCCTTTCTGGGACAGAGCATACTGTTTTGCCCGATATGATAGAAATCGGTTCTTGGATCGGGCTGGCAGCGATGACCAAAAGCGAAATCACGATTAAGGATGTAAGCTGGGAAAACTTAGGGATAATACCCGACACCTTCCGCAAGCTCGGCATAACCATCGAAAAAAGAGGTGACGATATTTTTATTCCGAAACACGAAAACGGTTATGAAATTCAAAATTATATTGATGGGTCTATATTAACTATTTCTGATGCGCCGTGGCCAGGCTTTACTCCCGACTTGTTGAGTATTGTTTTGGTAATCGCTACTCAAGCAAGAGGAAGCGTCTTGATTCACCAAAAAATGTTTGAAAGTCGCCTGTTTTTTGTAGATAAACTCATTGATATGGGAGCAAAAATTATCTTGAGTGATCCACACAGAGCCGTGGTTATCGGGCACGATTTTAAATCGCAACTCAAAGCCACTCATATGTCTTCGCCAGATATTAGAGCCGGAATATCACTTTTGATTGCGGCACTTTCTGCAACAGGCACAAGTACTATACAAAATATCGAACAAATCGACCGTGGATATGAGCGTATGGACGAAAGGCTTCGTGCTTTGGGAGCAAAGATTGAAAGAGAATAAGCGCCATTGGGTTACAATCTAAATAATCGGGACAATGAGCAATCAAACTAACATCGCTTGGCTTAATGAATTTCAGCAAAATAATCCTTTAATTATTTCAGGACCTTGTAGTGCCGAAACCGAAGAACAAGTTTTAGCCGTTGCACATGAGCTTAAAAACACAAATGTTTCTGTATTTAGAGCCGGAATCTGGAAACCACGTACACGCCCCGGAGGATTTGAAGGTGTCGGAGCGATTGGGCTGAAATGGTTAGAAAAAGCAAAGCAAGAAACCGGCCTTTTGATGGCTACCGAAGTGGCTACCAAAGCCCACGTAGAGCTGGCTTTACAGCACAACATCGATATACTCTGGATTGGCGCTAGAACCACCGTAAACCCATTTGCCGTGCAAGAAATTGCCGAGGCACTACAAAATACCGATAAAATTGTCTTGCTCAAAAACCCTGTCAACCCTGATTTATCACTGTGGATAGGAGGATTAGAACGATTGCAAAATGCAAACATCCGAAAGTTAGGGCTCATTCATAGAGGTTTTTCTACCTACGAAAAAACCAAATACCGCAACAACCCGGAGTGGCAGATAGCTATCGAAATGCAGAGTAAATTTCCTGATTTGCCCATGATTTGCGATCCGTCTCACATTAGTGGAAACCGAAATATGATTCAGGAGATCTCGCAACAAGCCCTTGATTTGAATTATAATGGGCTGATGATAGAAACCCACATTAACCCCGATAAAGCCTGGAGCGATACAGCACAGCAAATGACCCCAGAAAGGCTGAAGAGCGTTCTGAACAACCTAAAGGTCAGAAAACAAAACGACGAAGATTATGATTATGTGCTGGCTTTATCGAAACTACGCACACGAATCGACGAAACCGATTTAAAAATCTTAGACATTATCGGGAAAAGAATGAAAATCGTAGAAGAAGTGGGCGCCCTGAAAAGAGATAAAAACGTAGCCATTCTGCAAACTAGGCGATGGCAAGAGATATTAGAAACCATGCTCACGGTAGGTAAAGAAAAAGAATTGAGCAAAGACTTTATTTTGCGTTTGTTTCAAGCCATTCACCAAGAAAGTATTCACCACCAAGGCAGAGTATTGAATGAGTAAGGGATTATGAAATTTGTAATTCCGAGTCATAAAGCAAACCTACAAAATTATTCTATTTAATTATCACTATACCACACGAAAGGATTGACTTGGTCGAATTTCATTTCGCGCGGTGGGGTATGCTGAGCCTGTCGAAGTAAGCAAAAAGCCAACCATTTTACGTGTTAGGGCTTTTTTCTATTTGGGATGATGTTATGTGTAGCCAGAATTAATCGCTTAATCTACTTTCAATGTTCATTTGTTGAAGTAAAATTCTAATGATTTCTATGTCGTTTTCCCTCAGATTTATTCGGTAGAAAATAAATGCGATTTTACTTTTGTGCAATAATAACTTTTTCTGATAGGGCTATAATCTTTCCCTGAAGTTGGATTTTCAGTTAGATATTCAATTTCGTCAAGAATTAAGTTGTAATATCTATCTGCTTGTTCTTTAGACTAAGTTTCAAAAGTATAAAGCCAAATATTTTCAAGATCAACTTGTGCTTCGTTACTGATTTAATATTCATTATTCAGAAACATATTTTTGATGAAAGGTTTCTAAAGTTTTTTCTTTATTAAAGTTTTTCACAAAACCAGATTTTTCGCCTTTTTTTAGTTCTTTAATCAATTCTGATTTTTTCGTTTCTTCATGTTCAAACATTCTCAGCGCTGCTCGCACAACTTCACTTGCAGAAGAAAACTTTCCAGAACTAACCTGTTTACTTATGAACTTATCAAAATAATCACCTAGTAATATTGATGTGTTTTTTGCCATAATTTCAATCTTTAATTCAAAGATACCAAAACTGTATTTTATACAATTCTTCGGATGTTAAATTTATAGCAGAATTTTGGTGAATGGTTACACTTAACGTTTTTCCGGCAAGCGTTATCTTGGCGATAGCCAAAAAACAGTTGCCTGTAAAAGCTGATTTATGGGTAAGGGCACTTATGCCCTTTAGTGAAGGAAAACACGATAAAAACCCAGCGTTAACCACACAAAAAAAAAGAGGACTTCTCATCCTCTTGAAATTCTTTAAAAATAAATAACGAAATCCCCATAGTGGACGGACCTGTAATCGGTTCCGTTCAACAGGAGTTTCATTGTTGGCTTTGCAAGCCCAACGAAACTCTAGCTATTATAGGGCGTTTTTCTATTCATCAATGTCTTCAAATGTTAGTTCGTTGTCGGTTTTACTAATTGATATTCTTCTAAATGTCGGTGCGTAGCCTTCACGTCCACTTGGTTCAAAATATTCTCGAACAAAGGAGTTTTCTGTCGCATAATTCTGAACAACTTTTTTACCGAAATATCTGTCAGGAGCTGATTGATACATTAATGTCTCAATGGAAGAACCATTGTCCGATTTAAAATTGTCCGCACTTTTTATTTTAGTGATTGCGTTTTGTTTGTCCCTTTCTGATATTTTTAATGTAAATGTGTGATAGTAGTCGCCTATTGCTGACATAGATTCATTCTTTAATAATTCAAAGTCGTCTGTCAGTTTAATGTCTTGTTCTTCAACTAATTCTTTTGCGTTATTCTTTGTGAAAAGTTGGTCTTCAAATGCTATATAAAGTCCTATTGTCAACACAAAAAGTCCGTATGCAATTGTCAAGTATTTAGCCGTTTTTGGATAGCCTAGTTTTTTAGGAACAAAATAGAATAGTAGTCCAAGTCCAATTGGAATTCCTATGAACACTAAAATTAAAAGTCCTATGAATAGTATTGAGTCCAAATGTTTATTGTCTGTTAGTTGTCGTCTTAAAATGCCCTATAACGTCAGACTGTGAAAAAACCTCACAATCTTTTTAACAAATATAGCAAAATAG
>CAYPCZ010000041.1:0-22202 GCA_964409345.1 uncultured Flavobacterium sp.
GAATAGGTGATTTGGAGATAGATCTTGTCATAGGTAGCGACCACAAAGGAGCCTTGCTTACCATTAATGATAGGGCAACAGGTATTCTATTTATGGACAAAATTGAAAATCTTACATTCAACTAATAAATGCAGTTGCATTTATTAGTTGAATGTAAGCTTCATTACTTGGAGCGTAACTCTTTATAAAATATTTTCTATACCATAAACATTCTTTTTGAACTACAAGCAAAAAATAAAAGGAACTAATATTGAAATCTGTTTTTTCGAGTTAGTTCCTTAAAAAAATTTGGAGAATTTAGTTGAAAAACAAAAAATGATATCATTCTATCCAAAGAAAGAGAGGAAAAATAAAACAGACAATAAAGGAGTGCAAGTATACAAAAACAAATATTTAAAAAGTTGTTTTAGCCTTTCTATAGAAAACAGATTAAAGCTCTCCCTTTTGCAGTAGTTTAAAATAACGACAATTTGTGCAAACTTATATAAAAAACCCGAAAGAAACCAGAGGCAATCTTTCGGGTATGTTATTAGAGCGTTACATTAATGTTATACGATAGGTGCTCCAGCAAGAATCTCTTCGTTTGCAAACTCTTCAAACTTTTTAAAGTTTGTTATAAACGATTGGGCTAATTCTTTTGCTTTAGCATCATAAGCTGCTTTGTCAGACCAAGTATTTCTTGGATTTAATATCTCTACAGGTACCTCTGGGCATGATTGTGGCACGGCAATCCCAAAAATATCGTGATTTTCAAATGCCACATCGTTTAATTTACCCTCAAGAGCTGCAGTAATCATCGCACGCGTATATTTCAGTTTCATTCTGCTGCCTATTCCATAAGGACCTCCTGTCCACCCGGTGTTGATAAGCCATACATTTACGCCAGTTGCTTTCATTTTTGCACTTAACATTTCAGCATATTTAGTAGGGTGCAATGGCATAAAAGGTGCACCAAAACAAGTTGAAAAGTTGGGTTGAGGCTCGTTAATTCCAGCTTCTGTTCCTGCTACTTTTGCGGTATATCCTGAAATAAAATGGAAAGCTGCTTGTCCTGGCGTTAATCTAGAAATCGGAGGCAGTACGCCAAAAGCATCGGCGGTCAAAAAGAAAATGTTTTTTGGGTTAGTCCCGACAGAACCTTCTTGAATATTATTGATAAAATCAATCGGGTAACTTACACGCGTGTTAGGTGTAATAGAATCATCGTCAAAATCAACTTCGTTAGTTCCTTCTTTAAAGATAACGTTCTCGAGTAATGCTCCTTTTTTAATGGCATTATAAATGTCTGGTTCACCTTCTGCGCTTAAGTTAATCACCTTCGCATAGCATCCTCCTTCGAAGTTAAACACCGTGTTTTCTGACGTCCAACCGTGTTCGTCATCTCCGATAAGCTTACGAGTAGGATCTGCAGACAGAGTGGTTTTCCCCGTTCCTGATAATCCGAAAAAGATAGCTGTGTCTCCATCATTACCTACGTTAGCACTACAGTGCATCGGAAAGGTGTTTTTGAATACCGGCAAAATAAAGTTAAGAGCCGAAAAAATTCCTTTTTTCATCTCTCCTGTATAACCTGTACCTCCTATCAAAACTATTTTTCGGGTAAAATCAAGGATTGCAAAATTCTCCTGACGTGTTCCGTCTTCTTGTGGGTTTGCATAAAACTCTGGGGCACAGATTACGTGCCACTCGGTAGTATAGTTTTCTAACTGGCTCTCGCTCGGGCGAAGAAACATATTATAGCAAAACAAGTTTGACCAAGCGGTTTCTGTAACAACCCTAACATTCATACTATAATTTTTGTCTGAGCAGATATAACTGTCACGAACATAAATTTCTTTGTTTGACAAATAATCGGTTACTTTATTAAGTAACTTTTCAAACTTATCAGATTCAAACGGTAGGTTTACGTTACCCCACCATACTTTATCTTCTGTAATGCTATCTCTCACGATAAAACGATCTTGAGGAGAACGACCCGTAAATTTTCCTGTATTTATCGCCAAAGCTCCTGATGAACTCTCTATTCCTTGACCTTTTTCTAAAGTAATTTGATGCAGTTCGTCTGGAGATAGCTGGTAGTTAATTTTCGCATCTTTAATACCGATATATTCCAAAGAAACTGACTTTATAGAATTTGTATTCATTATTAAATTGTTATGTGTTGTAAAATTATTGTGTTGCAAAAATAAATTATGGACAAAATTATAAATTATTATCAATTCTTGCTTCAAAAAGCATAGTTATTTTCCCTTATTGGCTAAAACTCCAAAAAGCAATACGACCCAAGCTATAATTAATAGCATTCCTCCTATTGGGGTTATAAAAGCAATCGAAGAGATATCAATCGAAGTAACGTTTTTGGTTGTAAGCAAATATATAGAGCCCGAAAAGAAGACCATACCCAATAAAGTCAAAATAAAAATTATATTTTTTTTCTTGTCAGAAATAAAGTCAGTCATCCCAACAAAAAGTAAAAATAAAGCGTGATACATTTGATACCTCACTCCTGTCTCGAAACTTATCAACGATTCTGGAGTTAATACTTTTTTTAAAGCATGTGCACCAAAGGCTCCTAGAATTATCGAAATAATTCCCAAGATAAGAGCCGTAGCAAGAATTTTCTTTTTCATTATATAAAAAGGATAAACCCGCTTCTGAACCGAAACGGGTTTTTATTAAATTATTTCATTTCAAATGTTTCCATAAATTTAGTGGTATAATTTCCTGTTACATAATCAGGATCATCCATTAATTGTCTGTGAAACGGAATAGTTGTTTTTATGCCTTCGATTACAAATTCATCCAAAGCACGCTTCATTTTAGCAATCGCTTCGTCTCTTGTTTGAGCCGTTGTAATCAACTTGGCAATCATCGAATCATAGTTTGGCGGAATCATATATCCGGAATATACGTGCGTATCTAAACGAATTCCGTGTCCTCCCGGAGCATGAAAAGTTGTGATTTTTCCGGGTGAAGGTCTAAAATCATTATAAGGATCTTCTGCATTAATTCGACACTCTATCGAATGCAGGTTAGGAAAATAGTTCTTACCCGAAATCTTAACACCAGCAGCCACTAATATTTGTTCGCGAATCAAGTCATAATCAATTACTTGCTCAGTAATTGGGTGTTCTACTTGAATTCTTGTGTTCATTTCCATAAAATAGAAATTACGGTGTTTATCAACCAAAAACTCGATGGTTCCCGCTCCTTCATATTTAATATATTCTGCTGCTTTTACTGCTGCATCTCCCATTCTTTTACGTAAATCATCAGTCATAAAAGGCGAGGGAGTTTCTTCGGTAAGCTTTTGGTGTCTGCGTTGTACAGAACAATCTCTTTCTGAAAGGTGACAAGCTTTTCCGTAGGCGTCTCCTATGATTTGGATTTCGATATGACGCGGTTCTTCGATTAGCTTTTCCATATACATTGCGTCGTTTCCGAAAGCAGCGGCTGCTTCCTGACGAGCGCTTTCCCAAGCTTTATCTAGTTCTTCGGCTTTCCAAATCGCACGCATTCCTTTTCCTCCGCCTCCAGCAGTAGCTTTTAGCATCACAGGATATCCCGTTTCTTTTGCTACTTTTTTAGCCTGTTCTAATGATTCTAAGATTCCGTCTGAACCAGGAACAGTCGGCACTCCTGCTTCTTTCATAGTAGCTTTGGCAGAAGCCTTGTCTCCCATTTTGTTAATCATTTCGGGCGAAGCACCAATAAATTTTATTCCGCTTTCTTGACAAATTTTAGAAAACTTAGCATTTTCTGACAAAAATCCGTAACCCGGATGTATTGCATCTGCATTAGTAATTTCTGCTGCTGCAATGATATTTGACATTTTCAAGTAAGACAAATTACTGGGAGCCGGGCCAATACAAACCGCCTCATCGGCAAAACGAACGTGAAGACTTTCTGCATCAGCAGTCGAATATACCGCTACTGTTTTAATCCCCATTTCGCGACAAGTTCTGATAACCCGAAGGGCTATCTCTCCTCTATTGGCAATTAATATTTTCTTAAACATAATCTTCTGAAATTTTAAATTATAAATTCTGAAATTTAAATTACTCCAAATTCTGAATTTCAAAATCGAATTGTTTTAGCACAACTCGATAAATCATTCAAAATCTAAAATTTAAAATTTCGATTAAGACGGGTCAATTAAAAATAACGGTTGATCAAACTCTACCGGAGTAGCGTCATCAACCAATACTTTAACGATTTTTCCGGAATATTCAGACTCGATTTCGTTAAACAATTTCATCGCTTCGATAACACACAATACATCGCCTGTTGCAACGGTTGCACCTACTTCGACAAATGTTGGCTTATCTGGAGCTGGCTTTCTGTAGAATGTTCCGATAATCGGAGATTTGATAGTTATATATTTTGATTCTTCTGCTGCGGGTTCTGTTGGTTTAGTTTCGGTTTGTGGGGCAACTTGTGGTGTTGCCATTTGAGGCATTGCCCCTTGCATCGGGATATGCTGTACATAAGCTGTTGGCTCAGCGTCTTGTTCTACTGTTGTTTTGATGGTAATCTTAATGTCATCCATTTCGAGTTTTACTTCTGTAGCACCAGATTTAGCAACAAACTTAATCAGGTTTTGAATGTCTTTTAATTCCATAGTATTAGGTTTTGTTAGTTTTTTTATAAGTTTTTATTTGGAATCGTATGCCCACTTTAGATAGATTGCTCCCCAAGTGAACCCTCCTCCGAATGAGGCAAAGATAAGGTTATCTCCTTTTTTTAATTTTGATTCGAAATCGCTCAACAACAATGGTAAAGTTGCTGAGGTGGTATTTCCGTATTTATGAATATTAATAAGTACTTTGGAGTCTTCCAGACCCATTCTGTGAGCCGTAGCATCAATGATTCTTTTGTTGGCTTGGTGGGCCACCAGCCAGTCTATATCATTTTTAGTCAGATTATTTCGCTCCATTATTTTCTCTGCCACATCAGCCATACCCGATACAGCATACTTGAATACTGTCTGACCTTCTTGATGTACAAAATGCTGTTTATTTTTTACCGTTTCTTCAGAAGGAGGCAAAATCGACCCTCCGGCTTCAATTTTCAAAAACTCACGCCCTACGCCATCACTTCTAAGAAACTCATCCTGAAGTCCCATCCCCTCTGTATTGGGTTCAAAAAGGACAGCTCCGGCTCCGTCACCAAAAATAATACAGGTAGCTCGGTCTGTATAATCTATAATCGAAGACATTTTGTCTGAACCTATCAACAAGACTTTTTTATACCTTCCGGATTCTACATAAGCGGCTGCCGTTGACATTCCGTATAGGAAACTCGAACAAGCGGCTTGCAAGTCATAAGCGAAGGCATTAACGGCTCCGATTTGGGTAGCTGTATATACAGCCGTTGATGCTACAGGCATATCTGGAGTAGCAGTAGCTACTATGACCAAATCAATTTCTTTAGGGTCAACTTCTGACTTTTCGATTAAGTTTTTGGCAGCTCTGATTGCCATAAAAGAAGCGCCTGCTCCTTCTTCTTTCAGGATACGTCTTTCTTTTATACCCGTGCGGGTTGTTATCCACTCGTCATTAGTATCAACCATAGTCTCTAACAACTTATTAGACAACACATAATCAGGAACATAAGCCCCTACTGCAGTTATAGCAGCCGTTATTTTAGTCATACGAAATATTTATTTTCTTTTCTAAAAACCGGTTTCAGAAAAGGAAGAGCAAATTACAAAATAATTTAAAACTTCTACAAAGATAAATCAAAAATAAACAAAAAAACTCTCACAAAGGAGAGTTTGAATTTTGCTTTAAGCTATTGACCTAAGCAACAGCTTCTTCTTGTTTGTCAATCACTACTTGACCTCTATAATACATTTTTCCTTCATACCAATAAGCTCTATGATATAGGTGAGCTTCTCCTGTTACAGGACAAGTAGCAATTTGAGGGGCAGTAGCTTTATAGTGTGTACGTCTTTTATCTCTTCTTGTTTTTGAGATTTTTCTTTTAGGATGTGCCATCTTTTATGTACTTTATTTGTTATTATCTTTTAATAAATCTTTTAATTTTTCCCACCTTGGGTCTGTTTCTTCTTTTGTTTCTTCTACTTCTTTGGGCGTATTATAGGCTATATATTTTTCGTAATCAGAAACATCTATACTGCCATCTTTTATCCCCGGATGCACTCTTTTGAGCGGTACAGACAAAACAATCATCTCATATATATATTGAGCTACGTTTATCTGAAATTCTCCGTGAGGAATAATAAGCAACTCTTCGTTATCATCATTATACTCTTCTCCAAACTGCACAATCAAATTTAATTTTCCTTTGATGGGCAAATCAAAATCGACTCCTGTTAAATCACAAGGCACATTTACCGACCCTGTATGTTTAAAAGAAAGTTCAAGTAGGTTTTCTTTTTTCTCCAAAGTCAATTTAGCCTTAACAGCAATATCTTCAAACTGATGATAATCAAAACTCTCAAAGAACAATTTATTTATTTGATACTCGAAACGATGCTTGCCTAATTTTAGACCTACAAAGGAAATTAAAAACTCTTTCATCACTCTTTCTCCTAAACTTTTGAGCTGGCAAATATACAAAATATTTTGAGTACACCACAAAAAAAACTAATTCTTATAAAAATTTGCACATTTAGCTCAGCAAAAGGCTTGCAAAACTCCATTTGTGAAACACACTTCGACTTAAAAAAACAAGCTTTTATAAATATATTCGTAGAGAATAATATAGTTCAAGTAAAAAGTCATAGAAGTTACAAAATAATGAGTAAGTGCAAATACTGCTAATAAAATCAGCCACTTATAACTTTTTTTAAACCAATAATTGAATCTTATTGTCCGTAGTGATATTAAAGTAACAATAACTAAAAAAAAGATACCATAGCCTGCTGGCACATCTAGCTCATTGTTACAAAGCGGTAAAAAAGATTCGATAATAACCCTAAATTTATAGTGTAAATTGCTACAATAATTCCAAAAATTAAATTTTCTAATTTTTTGTTTTCCCTAAATAAATATGCAATTAATTAGTATAATTATTGTATAAATAATTGCACTTGGGATTAAATAAATTAAATTGTTTAACTCCTCACTTATCAAAAAAAGATTAATTCGTGAGATGAGCCAGACCAATAAAGAACAGAGTATATTTATTATTAGTAGCTGTACAAAATATATTTTATTTTCTTGAATCAGATTGTCTTTCGGTTATTTTTAAGGGGTTAGATGTTATCTCTATATGCTGTTCTCGGGCTTTATAAATATCTAATGCTAAATAAACCGCTTCTCTAAAAGAGCTTTCGTCTGCTAAGCCTTTTCCGGCAATGTCAAAAGCGGTTCCGTGATCAGGCGAAGTGCGTATCTTATTGAGTCCTGCTGTATAATTTACGCCTTTACCAAAAGCAAGTGTTTTGAACGGAATGAGTCCTTGGTCGTGATACGTGGCCAGAACAGCATCAAACTTTCTGTAGGATTCGTTTCCGAAAAAACCGTCAGCTGAAAACGGACCAAAAACCAAATGACCTTCGTTTAAAAGCTTATTGAGTGCCGGTTTGATTATTTCATCATCTTCGTCTCCTATTACTCCGGCATCTCCACAATGAGGATTTACTCCTAAAACTGCTATTTTAGGTCTGACAATTCCAAAGTCCTGAATCAACGAACGCTCCAACACCTTAACCCTTTTTCTGATTAATTCTTCAGTAAGTCGTATGCTAACCTCTTTTAATGGAATATGACCGGTAATCAGCCCTACTCTTAATTCGTCTGAAGTAAGCAACATCAAGGCCTCTCCTTCTAATTCTTGATTGAGATATTCGGTATGTCCGGCAAATTTAAAATCGTCTGATTCTGCTGTATATTTATTAATAGGAGCTGTTACCAATACATCTATTTTATTTTCTTTTAAAGCCTGTGTAGCTTGTGTAAAAGATTGTACGGCATACTTGCCCAGCTCGCGATTCTCTTTACTTAATTCAATAACAAGATTCTCTTTCCAACTATTTAATACATTAATTTTACCGAGCACCACTCGGTTTATATCATCAATCCCTTGAAAAACCACATTGGTTTTGAGCACTTTGTTGAGTAACGAAAAAATTCGGGTATTAGCAAAAATTACCGGAGTACAGAATTCTAACATTCTTGAATCTGCAAATGTCTTTAAGATGACCTCCCCACCTATTCCGTTTAAGTCTCCTATAGAAATTCCGACAATTATATTTTCTGATTTCTTTACCATAATCTATGCTAATTTATTGCTATTTTTACAGGCAAATTTAGAAAAAATAATTCAGATATGTTTACTGGCATCATAGAAACCCTCGGAAGAATTTCAAAAATCGAAAAAGATCAGGAAAATCTACGCCTGACCATTGATTCAGAAATCACAAACGAGCTCAAAATCGATCAGAGTATAGCTCATAATGGCATTTGCCTTACGGTGGTAGCCATTAAAGATAGCACCTATACTGTTACAGCTATTAAAGAAACTATCCAAAAGACTAATATCGGCTATTGGCAAGTAGGTGATTTGATAAATCTGGAGAGAGGAATGAGGTTAGGTGATCGCTTAGACGGGCACTTGGTTCAGGGGCATATCGATCAAACAGGAGTTTGCACGCAGATAGAAGATGCGGCAGGAAGCACCTATTTCACCTTTGAATATGACAAATCTACCGAAAACCTCACTATCGAGAAAGGTTCGATAACCGTAAACGGCGTAAGTCTGACGGTGGTAAACTCAGGCACAAATACCTTTAGCGTAGCTATTATTCCTTATACGCTCAAGCACACCAACTTTAAAAACTTCGAAATTGGCACTGTAGTAAATCTGGAATTTGATGTTATCGGAAAATATATTACAAAAATGCACCAACTCAACAACAACTAATCATTTTTCTAACCAACCAATCGGCACTAGAAGTTTTCAGCACTTCAAATTCATAACCAAAAGCTAAAAGCAGTATATTTGTATCATGCAACTATCTGTAATAATACTCAACTACAACGTACGTTATTTTTTGGAGCAAAGTATTTTGAGCGTCCAGCACGCACTCAATGGAATTAATGCGGAGATTATTGTAGTCGATAACGCCTCTACAGATCAGAGTTGCCAGATGATTCGAGAATCTTTTCCCGATATTGTATTACTCGAGAATAAAGAAAATGTCGGTTTCCCTAAAGGAAATAATATCGGAGTCGCTCAAGCTAAAGGAACACATATCTGCATTCTTAACCCGGACACTGTTGTGGCCGAAGACACTTTCTGGAGGCTGCTAAACTTTGCTAAAACCCGAGTAAATCTGGGAATCATAGGTTGTAAATTCATCGATGGAACAGGCAACTTCTTACCGGAAAGCAAACGAAACACCCCTACTCCAAAAATTTCTTTTTTAAAAACAATAGGCAAAGGTAAACCCTACTACGCCAATCACTTATCAGAAAATAAAACCGGTAGAGCCAGTATTTTTACAGGAGCGTTTATGTTTATGGAACGACAGAAATACCTTGAACTAAATGGCTTTGACGAAGACTTTTTTATGTATGGAGAAGATATTGATTTATCCTACAGGGTCAAAAAACAAGGCTATGAAAACTATTATTTTGCCGAAACCACCATCATCCATTATAAGGGAGAAAGCACCACCAAAGATAAAATCTATTTGGAGCGTTTTTATGGAGCCATGAAAATATTTTATAACAAGCACTTTAAGTCTAACTTATTGGCAGATGCTATGATTATCTTAGCAACTAAGCTTTTTCCGGTTTTTAACCCGACAAAAGAAAAAACCCAAAAGACCACCTTGCCCCAAAGCTATATCCTTATCTCTGATGATGATAAATTCAGACTTTTGATAGCACAAAAACTTCTTAAGGATGTTACTTTAGTCAGAGAATATAAGATGTATAACTTTAGCTTGTTAGAAGAAGATTCAGTAGAAATTATTTTTGATGGCAATTATATATCTAACAAAGATATTATTGCGTTTATGCAAAAATACAAAAACCTCAACCTTACTTTTAAAATAAAACCCAAAAACACCCACTTTCTCATAGGGAGCAATAGTAAAAACGATAAAGGAGAAATTATTGTTTTTTAAACAAAACCTAAGCAAAAAAGCTAATTTTAAATTTTCATCAATAAAAGTATTTTAATTAAAAACTTTGTTGCGAATAACATAACTTTAAACAAAGTGTTTTTCCCTCTATAAATTTTCGGAATTTCAAATAAAACCGTAAATTCGCAACTTTAAAATAGCATATCTAAAATATGGCACGATTTGAATTAAAACTCCCTAAAATGGGAGAGAGTGTAGCAGAAGCGACCATCACAAACTGGCTTAAAGAAGTTGGAGACAGAATAGAAGCTGACGAAACAGTACTTGAGATAGCAACCGACAAAGTAGATAGCGAGGTTCCTTCTGAAGTTTCGGGTGTTTTGATTGAGAAGTTATTCCAGAAAGACGATTTGGTTCAAGTAGGTCAGACTATTGCTATTATCGAAACCGAAGGTAGAGGCGAAGAACCAGCTACAGAACCCACTCAGCAACCAGAAACTACTGCAATAACTCAAGTTGCTAAAACTGTTGAAGTGGCCAAAGAAATCACCCAAGGAAATTTCGCTGATTCTGATAAGTTCTTTTCTCCGCTGGTCAAAAACATCGCCAAAGAAGAAGGAATTTCTCTTGCTGAATTAGAAGGTATTACCGGTACCGGAAAAGAAGGAAGAATAACTAAAAATGATATTCTCAATTATATTAAAACCCGAGGAACTCAGCCGACACAAGCTGTAAATCAACCTCAAGTTGAGACAAAACCTAAAACAGAACCGGCAAAACAAGTCGCTCCGATATCTGTAAATGGTCAAGACGAAATTATCGAAATGGATAGAATGCGTAAACTTATTTCGCATCACATGACCCAATCACTTCAAACCTCGGCACACGTGCAATCGTTTATCGAAGTGGATGTTACCAATATTGTTAAGTGGAGAGATAAGGTTAAAGACGCTTTTGCGAAACGCGAAGGAGAGAAACTAACCTTTACGCCGATATTTATGGAGGCAGTAGCCAAAGCCATCAAAGATTTCCCAATGATTAATATCTCTGTTGAGGCAGATCACATCATCAAACGAAAAAATATTAATCTCGGTATGGCAGCTGCTCTACCAAGTGGTAACCTCATTGTTCCGGTGATTAAAAACGCAGACCAACTCAACTTAGTTGGTATGGCAAAAGCAGTTAATGATTTGGCACATCGTGCTCGAACCGGAAAACTAAAGCCAGACGACACACAAGGTGGTACTTATACCGTTACTAACGTAGGTACGTTCGGAAGCGTGTTTGGAACACCCATTATCAACCAACCTCAAGTGGGAATTTTAGCTCTTGGTGCCATCCGGAAAGTTCCTGCAGTTATCGAAACTCCCGAAGGTGACTTCATTGGTATCCGCCAGAAGATGTTCCTTTCTCATAGTTATGATCACAGAGTAGTTGATGGGGCCCTTGGCGGACAATTTGTCAAACGAGTAGCAGAATATCTTGAATCTTGGGATAGTAACAGAAACTTTTAGTACTATAAAGAAAATTAAAAAAAGACCGCCTCAATTGTTTATTCATTGAGGCGGTTTTGTATTAAAAGTACTCTATAAAAATTAGCTCCGCAGCCAACAAACTGTTTTGTTCATAACTATTTCACCTATTTAATAGCAATTCGATTAGTTTGGCTTGATAAATGTAGGGATATTTTTACACACAATAGAGAAATAATTCTACATAAATAAACACACTTCCTTCCAGTCAATCACAAGTTAAAATAATCACACCCTTGATTATCAATCACTTACACGCATCAACTATAAATCGGCTCAAATATTGTCTATAACATAAGTAATTAACTTTTAAATTTACATATTATGACACGTGACGAAAAAAACACAGAAAAAAACAGACCCACTACGCCAAACCCAAAAGAGGAAACGCAACCAAGAAGAGGGAATGACACAGAAAGAGATACTAATCCTAAAAGGGAAAATGACGATCACAACGAAAACAGACCTAGAAAGTGATTTTCATTAAGTATCAAAAATGATTAAGTAACAGTAAAAGTATTTTATGATTAAAAAATATTTATCTGTAGCAAGTACAAGTTTTAATACCTCCTCAGAAAGGCATATATGGAGAAATCTTCTTTAGATATTATTAGTAAAATTGGCAAATATTGTCTTTCCAATGGGTTTACTCTTTCTTTAGCAGAAAGTGTTACCTCTGGATATCTTCAGTATTTATTCAGCCAAGGAGAAGATTGCTCTTTATACTTTCAAGGAGGTATTACCTTGTATAACAATCAACAAAAATTCAAGCAATTTGGCATAAGCCCTTTACTCACACAAAATAACAACGGCGTATCACCAATAGTAACAGAATTATTAGCTAAAGGTGCAAATCTAAATTTCGAAACAGATTTAGGTATTGGTATTACAGGATATGCATATAGAGATTTAGAATTTAATATTTCGCAACCACACTGCTATATTGCTATGGCATTAAATCATAAAATTGTTTATAGCACAAAACTTGAAGCCTACTCAGAATCAATGGAACAAAATCAAAAGTATTTTGCCTCTCAATGCGTTAGTTGTATATATAATAGTTTAATAACTTTAAATGATTTGCCTGATGAAAAATTATTCAAAAAACAGTAAAATAAAAGAGCAACCGACCGAAACTGAGAGAATGAAAGAAGAGCCGAAAGCTTATGAACAAAAAAGCTATTTTTTGGGGTCTAACCTAAAAGGAAAAGTAGCCATTATTACTGGTGGTGATAGTGGCATAGGTCAATCTGTAGCCTTTCTTTATGCTCAACACGGAATAAATTCTATAATTGTTTATTATGACGAAGATAAAGATGCTCAGCAAACTGTAGAAAAAATAAAATCCTATGGCGCCGAAGCAGATGCAATAAAAGGTGATATCAGAGACAAATCATTCTGCACAGCTATAGTAGAATATACTATGCGGAAATTCGGTAGAATTGACATTTTAATTAATAATGCTTGTGTACAATATCCGCAAGTAGATTTCAATAAAATTTCTGACGAACAACTCATTCAAACTTTTTCAGTCAATGTTTTTGGGATGTTCTATCTAACACAAGCCACATTAAAACACTTAACAGAAGGAGCCTGTATTATCAACACATCTTCGATTACAGCTTTTAGAGGCAGTCACCATTTAGTTGATTATGCCGCTACTAAAGCAGCAATAATAGGCTTTACGCGATCATTAGCACAGCAATTATCCAAAAAGAAAATACGAGTAAACGCAGTAGCACCAGGCCCTATCTGGACTCCTTTAATTCCGGCTTCTTTTGATCCGGATACGGTGGCAGAATTCGGAGAAGATACTCTAATGGGCAGACAAGGACAACCTTATGAGGTAGCGCCATCTTATTTGTTTCTGGTTTTAGAAGAAAATAGTTATATGACCGGGCAAGTTTTACATCCTAACGGAGGAGAAATAGTTGCTTGATTATTTTGACTACCTTTTACTAGATAAATTCAGTTTAAAAAAAGTAGATGTTGTGTCTACCTGTATATAATTTACAATGAAATTTATAGATATTTTTTACGTAGAAATAAAATTGATACGTTGATAAAACAGAAGTTAAATTGTCAGACATTATATGTTGCGTGTTAAATCTAAGTTACATAGATTTAGATTTATTATTACTGTTTTAATATTTGACAAATTAATTATATTTTTGACAGAAAAGTCCATTCGTGTTTGTTGTTTTAACCTGCGAAAGCAAATAAAAATGTGTGCTATGAGTAAAATACTATTATTAAGCAACGATTCACTTCTAAGTAAAGCTTTTAAATCTCGTGCAACGAGTTATTCACTTAATGTTCTTCTGAGCTCTACTTTGAAGCAAGGAGAAGAAATCATTAAAAAGGGCATGTGTGATGCAGTAGTGGTCACTATTCCTTTGACCTATGAATCCTGCCCTAAGAAAATTATCCAAAGTATCCAGAAAATCAACCCTTATCTTCCGGTATTTTTCTTAATTGATCAATTGGATGTTTCACTGGCCATAACTTTAACCAAATTAGGAGCTGAAAACTGCTATTCACGTCCGTTTTTATTCGAAGTTATTTTCGAAGACATTCAGAACTCTATTAAAGAGATTTCTGTGCCCAATTGCTCTTCGCAACGAATAACTGTTGATAAGCCTACGTATGTAGAAGCCTCTAGTGAAGCAGCACAAATTTTATATAAACAAATCGATCAGGTCAAGGATACTAATTTTAAAGTTATCGTTTACGGCGAAACGGGTTCTGGAAAAGAGTCGGTTGCTCGACGATTGTGCAACGGAATTTATAAAGATAAACCTTTTATTGCTGTTGATTGTGGATGCTTGAGCAAAGAACTTGCCGCGAGCGAATTATTCGGGCATAAAAAAGGAAGCTTTAGTGGTGCATTCGAAGATAAAATAGGAGCCTTTGAAGAGGCCAATAACGGGACTTTATTTTTGGATGAAATAGGGAACTTAGATTATTCTGTACAAATTTTGTTACTTCGTGCAATCGAAGAAAGAAAAATCAAAAGAATTGGTAGTAACCAAGAAATTGATGTTAATGTCCGGATTATTGTTGCCTCTAACGAAAAACTATCTGAAGCAGTAGAAAATGGCACTTTTAGAGAAGACTTGTATTATCGTCTTAACGAATTCGAAATTAATATTCCGCCATTAAGAGATCGATTGGAAGACTTAGAATTATTTATAAACTTTTTTATAGAAGAGGCCAATCGAGATTTAAACAAAAACATTAATGGAGTAGAACCTTTATTGCTTGAGAAACTCTATAACCATCAATGGAATGGAAACATCAGGGAATTAAAAAACATCATCAGGCGAGGATGCTTGATGGCAACCAACAAAATCACTATTTCTTGTATGTCAAAAGACTTCATTGCTAAACTTTCTTATTATAAAAGCCAAAAAGAATTTGAAGAAAAACACATACATACTGCATCGGCAGCTATAGATGATCTTAAGTATAAAAGCTTATTAGCAGAACAAAAAGAAATTATGAAAATACTCCAAGAAGAGAACTATAATAAAACCAAAGCTGCCAGCAGGTTAAATATTAACAGAAAGACACTCTATAACAAGCTTAAAACTTTTGATCTTATCAATGGACTTATGTAGTTAAAATCTTTGTCTTTCACTCAAATAACTAAATTAAAGTTGCCATATTTCTGGCAACTTTTTTAATATTATAAAACATTTTTCCGCTTCAACCTAAGAATATAAACAACATATTATCATGCAATTTAACCAAATAAATTTACAAATAAAATTTGATTGTTGGTTATCAAAAAATGGACACAAAATAAATGCTTTGCATTTAATTTTTAAGTCTTTAAAAATTTCGATTTGTCGTGTATGTGGGTTTGAGCTAAATTAAAGACATACACATTTATATCTGTGCCAATTTATATAGTTTTTTTGAGGGAATATAACAATAATAATATCACATCTATATTAAAATAACAAAGCTGCCTCGGGATGAGACAGCTTATTTATCAAACAAGTTTTTGGTGCATGTTTGAAAAGTTAGTTTTTGTTGTCTTGGTTTTCGTCAGCTTTTGCTCCTGCCCTGTTAATGGTAAACATAGGGGCAAACTTCACTTTTAATGCTGCAATCTTACGATTATCTTCGGGTGTTAGCCCTTGATCTTCTACTGTGTTTTTACGACTATCTAAAGCTTCATAAAGCATTTTGATTTCGTCCCACTCTTCACGAGAATAATGGTCTTTGTTGTTGCTTACTGTAGTAACAAAATGATCATAAGTAGATAAAATATTATCTTTATTTACCCAATTAAAATTCATATCATCACCAACATTTGCGTCTCTAAAAAGCGACGATCTTAGGGCTTGTCTGCTGTTTGTAGCTTCTGTTCTGTCTCTTTCTTCAAGAACTCTATTTCTGAAGTCGTCATACTTCTCTGATGTTGAATTGATTTTCTGTCTGTACTCGTCAACTACTCTATCATCATCATGCACAGAACGCAGGTTGTTTTCTGCTTCAGCGCGTCTTTCTCTCACATTAGCGTCTATTTCGTCCCAGCTATCTGATAGATTTCTCATCCCTACATTGCTGATAGAATCAACATAATCTGAGTAGGCTTCTACCGAGTCATATCTTTGTTCTTTTTCTGTATTTCTACACGAAATAATTGTAGTAATCAATAAGACCAATACAATAATTGAATTTAAATTTTTCATAATAGTTATTTTTAGTTGTTATTTAATCTCCTTTTTAAGGTTTCCTAGTTTGGATTTCTCATCGCTGATGCTATTTTCAACTTTTGAACTAAGTTGATCATATTTTTCTTCAACCGATGAAGCCAGATGGCTAACGCTATCTTTAATGTTGTTTTTAAATCCGTTACTTTTCTGAGTAATTTTTCTTCGGGTATTACAGCCTTTATCTGGGGCAAATAATATTCCTAATATAGCTCCAACAGCTATGCTGCTTGCTATTCCTACTGCTAGATGAGTGTTTTTCATAATTCTATTTATTATTTATTAAACTTTTTTTAAACTCTTCTTCCTCTGATAAGTCTGAGTAAAACCGCAATAACTGCAATGACAAGAAGTAAATGAATTATTGCTCCTAAGCTAAAAACGAAATATCCTAAGATCCATAGTATTATCAATATTATGGCAACGGTGTATAATATATTTGACATAGTTTTTGTTTTTTAAAGATTAAACTTTTGATGCGCTAATCTTATTAAAATTAAGCTTTACATCATGAATAAAAAAAGACTGCCTGAACATTCATTGATGTCAACAAAACGGCAAATTAATGCTCTGGCAGTCTGTTTTGGGCATTGATTGTATTGGTCTAAATTACTTTTTATGATTAGCCTTTTTTTATGTAAGATGAAAAAAGGTTTACAGGTTTAGCTTTCTCAAAAAAGTACTGGCCTATCAGACGAATTCAAAAAATGTTTATATAGATTCCTCGCGGGAGATTTAACATTTTTAGTAAAGAAAAAAGTTTGTTTCTATTCTGTTGTTTCTTTTTTATCACTTGATTTTTCTTTTTTGCTTTTGTCAGAATCTTTATCAGAATCGTCTTTATTGTCTTGATCCTCTTCATCTTCTTCAGCGGCTTCTAGATTTATATATGATTCTGCTATTTCAGTCAGTAGTAGATCTGTTTTTTCTTCTTCAAGCAAAGTTTTCTCGAGTAAATCAGCTATCGGCTCCATATTAAAGGTGAGGGCGATTTGTAATAATCCGCCATAACTGGCTATTTCATAATGCTCTACTTTTTGAGCTGATATTATAATTACTGCATCTCGGGTCATCGAATTTTCTGGAGTTTCAGAAACTGTTTCTTCTGATTCTTTGATTAATCCGGCCATGGCTTCACATTTTTTGGCCTCTGGCTTCATATTCAATCGTTTAAATATTTTTTCTAACCGAAGGATATGTTTCTGAGTTTGCAACTCGTGATCTTCAATAGCATCTGAAAGTTCATCAGTATGAGCTAATGCTTTGCTTTTCTTTAAATGGGTCTCAAGAGCCTTTTCTGCCCAATATAAATCTTTTATTCCTTCTACAAAAAACTGGAACAGAGGCTTATATTTATTTTCTAAGACGGTCTGTGATAAACTTGTTGATTTCATATTTTATTATAATGATTAGTTGTTAATAAAAAAGCTGCCTGTTAGTAATTTTAACCTATACAGTTATAATCTTATCAGATGAATAATAAGGACAGGCAGCTTATTTTGTGAATTTTAACGATTGCTACTTCCAAAACCACTTCTGGCTCTTCCCGATGCTTGACCACCCATACGAGCTATACGCGTACGTTCTGCTTTTGAAAGGGATGCAAATCCTCGGTTAGAGGTACTTGAACTACTATTTGAACTTCCTCCTCTTCCGCTTGAAGAACTCCCTCCTCTATTTCGTGAAGCCGAACTGCTACTTCCTCTGCTTTGTGAGCTGCTTCCTCTACTTTGTGAAGACGAACCTCTTCCGCTCGAAGATAAACTTCCTCCTCTTCCACTTGCAGAGCTACGGTCTGCTCTTGATCCAGATGAGCTCCCCGAAGTCCCACGTCCTGCACGTGTGTTTTGTGATCTGTTATTTCCTGATCGTTGTGAATTTCTTCCACGTCTTTGATTATAATCATCGTCGTCATCATAATCATCGTCATCATAATCATAATCATCAAAATGATAATCGTCGTCGTCGTCAAAATAATCATCGTCATCATCAAAATAACTATCTTGAAAATCATCGTCGTCATCATAATCATGTTCTCCTCCTGAAGCATCTTCATATCCGGCTTGATAGCCTTCTTCGTATGCTGAGGTATAATCATCGTCATCATTACCACGTCGATTATTATTTCCGAAACCACTGTTTCTGTTTGATTGATAATTTCTGTTTCCAGAATTACTGTTGCTATTAAAGCGTGATGTTCTCCTTTTCATAATTTAATTTTTTATTAATTATTAATACTCTTGTGTGATACCTATAAAGGAAAAATATGCCACACTGATAACATATTGAAAAACAAATACTTAACCTAAAATTAAAGTATAAGTACGGGAACTTAAATTCTCAGATTGAGGCTAAAAAAACACATCTAATCTTAGGTGGGAAATCTTTGTATTTGGTCTTTAGGTTGAATATATTTTAAAAGTTAGACAAGCTATATTAGAGTATTTTCTTGAAAATAAAAGAAGGGCAAACACTCTGATAACCAAATGATATTGTTATGCTTACATAAAAAGAGCCACCTCAAAAGTAGAGATGGCTCTTTCCCTTATAAAAACAAAAAATGGACTAATTTTTATATTGGTCTCTTAGGGCTTTTACTTTATCGTGAGATTGTTGTTGTTGTTGTTTTTGATGCATGATAATGGAGTGAGATTGCGTATCTAAATAACCTGATTCTATTGCACTTTCATATGCTTTTTTTGCAGCATCTTCTCCGCCTTCGCAACTCTCTAATATACCTTTGGCATCATCTCCCCCAAAAGTGGCTTTAACATCCATCCATGCGCGATAAATTTTTCCGCTTATTGTGGTTCCTTCATCAGGCGAGCCACCTAACCTTCTGATTTGCTCAATAAGTTCTTCTTTGTTATCCTGACTTTCCATCGCACATCTGTTGAAAAGTGATAATAGCTCAATATTACTGTCTTTAAAATTCTCGGCTGCTTTTCGGTATCCTTCTATACGATCGTTGTTGATTTTTACGAGGTCGTTTAATACCATAATTTGATCTTCATTTTCCATAATTATAATTTTTTGAGTTAAAAATATTTTTAAATAAAAACTTTAAAAAATAGTCCTTAAATGTTTCTAATGTTTTAGGCAAATCAAATGCCACGCATACAACTCATTGATTATTAAATTATTAAACTATAATTCCTACTATAGTTTTGAGGAATATTATACCCATAACGGGAAATATACAAGACAACCCTACACGCATAGTTTCTTTAGCAAACTTCAAAAAATATTGGTACAGAAAAGAAGATTAAACTTTGGTAATTACGACAAATCTTTTAAGGGATTAGACAATACTTTTTATGACAGAACATTCAAAAATTCTGCCTAAATTTGTATAAAATAAGCAAAACATTTTTTAATGAGAATAGATATAATAACCGTACTTCCTGATTTACTAAAAAGCCCGTTTGAAGCCTCGATTATGAAGCGTGCCATAGAGAAAGGATTGGTAGAAGTACATTTTCATAACCTGAGAGATTACGCTACTAACAAACATAAAAACGTGGACGATTATCAATACGGCGGCGGCGCAGGTATGGTCATGATGATAGAGCCTATCGACCTATGTATTAGCAAGTTAAGATCTAAACGTGATTATGATGAAATTATCTATATGACTCCTGACGGGAATACGCTTAACCAGCAAATGGCTAACAAAATGTCCTTATACAAAAATATCATCATCTTGTGCGGACATTATAAAGGAGTTGACCAACGGGTACGCGATCAGTTTATTACCAAAGAAATATCGATTGGTGATTATGTTTTATCGGGCGGAGAATTAGGAGCTTTGGTTTTGTCTGATGCTCTTATCCGGCTTATTCCGGGAGTTTTAAGCGACGAAACTTCTGCTTTGACCGATAGCTTTCAAGATAATTTACTATCCGGACCTATTTATACCCGCCCTGCCGACTACAAAGGCTGGAAAGTTCCTGATGTTCTACTTAGCGGACATTTTGAAAAAATTGACCGGTGGAGAGAAGAAAAAGCCTTAGAACATACGCAAAACAGACGACCTGACTTATTGAACGAATAGAACTTATATATTGCATTTATAACAGAAACTACCATTTACCGATAAAGCTTCGTAAATTTGCTAATTATTTAAAACCTCTAAAGCCAAATGCTTTACCCACAAATACCTTTAGCTCAAAACCTGATTAATATCTTTATAAAAAAAGGAATTAAACACATCATAATTTCTCCCGGTTCACGAAATGCACCACTTACTATTGGATTTGCATCCCATCCGAATTTTACTTGTTATAGCATTGCAGATGAAAGAAGTGCGGCTTTTTTTGCTTTAGGAATCGCTCAACAAATTCAAAAACCTGTTGCTTTGGTATGTACTTCGGGCTCAGCATTACTTAATTATTATCCGGCTTTGGCCGAAGCATTCTACTCTCAAATTCCACTTATTGTGGTGTCTGCCGATCGGCCTTTGTCAAAAATCGATATCGGTGACGGACAAACCATTCGTCAACAAAATGTCTTCGATAATCATTCGCTTTATAATGCCAATTTGACCGAAGAAGCTTCAGCAGAAAACGACAGCAAAATATACCAAGCTATTACTACTTCTATTCTTAAAAAAGGACCAGTACATATTAACGTACCCTTTGAAGAACCTCTATATGACACAGTTGATTTGCATGAAGATGATATTGCTGTATCTGCCGAAAAAGATATAATTACGCCCGAAAAAGAATCGCATCAAGCTGTGAATGCTAATTTTATAGACATTTGGAATAGCTCTAAAAAGAAACTCATTTTAATCGGAGCAAACTACCCTAATCAAATCGAGCAAGAAATTATAGAAAAGTTAGCAGAAGACCCCTCAGTGGTAGTAATGACTGAAACGACTTCAAATCTGCATCATCCTAAGTTTGTCAATAAAATTGATACTCTCATTACTCCGTTTAAAGAAGAAGACTTCAAAGCATTGCAACCTGATTTACTAATTACTTTTGCAGGAATGATTGTTTCTAAGCGCATTAAAGCATTTTTAAGGAAATATAAACCTACTGAACATTGGCATGTTGATCCGCTTCGAGCCTACAACACTTTTGATTCGCTCACTCACCACATCAAAACACATCCTAATATCTTCTTTAAAGACTTGTTAGGTAAGGCTATGTTATCAGAGAGTACTTACAATAATTTTGTGCAAAAAATAAAAGCCGAACGCAATATAAAACACAAATTGTTTATTGAGCAAGTTCCGTATTCTGATTTTAAAATATTTAATCAGATAATTCAAGCTCTGCCAGATAATACTCAGACTCATATCAGTAATAGCGCAGCTATTAGGTATTTGCAACTTTTTGATATGAAACCCTCTGTTGAGGTGTTCTGTAACCGAGGAACAAGCGGAATTGACGGCAGCAGTTCTACCGCCGTAGGAGCCTCCGTGGCTGCTCAAAAACCTGTAGTGCTCATCAGCGGAGATGTGAGTTTTTTTTATGATAGTAATGCGCTTTGGAACAATTACATCCGTGATGATTTCAAAATAATCATCATTAATAATTCGGGTGGAGGAATTTTTAGAATCTTACCCGGTCATCAAAAAAATGAGATTTTCAGTACTTACTTCGAAACATTACATCAATTGAATGCCTCACATCTGGCCAAGATGTTTGATTTTGCTTATTTCTCTGCTCAAAACGAACTGGAAACAACTGTTGGATTACAAAACTTATTCGCTTCAGACAAAAAAGCCATTCTGGAGGTTTTTACGCCTACTGAGCTCAATGATATAATCCTGAAAAATTACTTCAAAGCATTGGTTTAGTTGATGTGCGAGGGGTTATAAAAATACCAAAACCAACGAAAATAAAATCGAAATCAAAAAAGTAGAGAGTGATAACA
>CAYPCZ010000042.1:0-21326 GCA_964409345.1 uncultured Flavobacterium sp.
GCATTTTGCAAAATCATATCAAAATCTCCGGGAATTTCGGGAGCATCTTTCATTTTTACGACTTCACAGATTTTATCCAGATAATCAACCGAGATATAAGCATCTTTTTGAAAGAATCTGGCTTTACGCATATTTTTCATCGAAATTCTGCTCGAAGTAACATTCGCCACACAACCGTTTTCGAACTCAATTCGAGCATTGGCAATATCCGGAGAATCACTAATTACCGAAACGCCACTAGCGTGAACCGCTGCAACTTTTGATTTTACCACCGACAGAATCGCATCAATATCGTGAATCATCAAATCCAACACTACCGGAACATCTGTTCCTCTTGGGTTGAATTCAGCCAGACGATGTGTTTCGATAAACATCGGATTGTTGATTTTATCCTTAACCGATTTAAAAGCCGGATTGAATCGCTCTACGTGACCAACCTGACCTTTTACGTTGTACTCTTTGGCTAAACTAATAATGTGTTCTGCCTCTGCAACGGTATTTGAAATCGGTTTCTCCAAAAAGACATGTTTTCCTTTTTTGATAGCCATCACAGCACAATCATAATGCGAAAGTGTTGGAGTTACGATATCAACCACATCTACGTTTTCGATAAGTTCTTCGATAGTATCAAATTTTCTGTAGCCAAATTCTTGAGCTACTTTTTGAGCATTTTCAGAATTTGGATCATAAAACCCTACAAGTTCATATTTTTCAGATTGATTCAGGAGTCGTAAGTGTATTTTCCCGAGATGCCCTGCCCCGAGAACGCCTATTTTTAGCATAGATTAAGAATTTGTTCAAAAGTAGTAAAAACAAATTAGCAGGCAAAGCTTGTAAAGAAGTTACTTGCGTGTAAGAAAAAAAAGCTCTTGACTAAATTATTTTTCGGTCTTATAAAAGTTTGATGCATCAAGCAAAATAAAGATTCTGTTTTTTTGCGCTTCAAATCGGTCGGTAAAGAGAATTCCGTTTAAATGATCAATTTCGTGCTGAAAAATAACGGCTGTAAAACCTTCTATCTTTTTCAGTATGTCGTTTACCTTTGCGGTTTTGGTATTCAACCTCAATAGCATAATGCCTATAAACATCTTCTCGCATATCAGCAATAGAAAGGCATCCTTCTATGCCTTTTTGCATCAATTCAGATTGCCAAACTATTTTCGGATTGATATACACTTCAAAAGGTTGATGTTCTTTATCAAAACGTTGTACCCAAATTACATTTCGGTTAATACCCACCTGAGGAGCTGCAATGCCTACTCCTCCGTCTGTAGGATGAGTTACCGCCAAGTACATCCGATGAATCAGCACATCCAAATGTTTTGTTTTAGGATGTATATCTTTTGATGAAGTTTTTAAAACTTGAAGTTCTTCTTCATTATCCGTTTGAATGACATACATTCTCTCTGCTGTATTTCCACTTTTGATAAGCGCTATTTCGGCTTTATTAAACTTCTGCGAAAACATCAAAAAAGGAATAAAAAGGCAACACATAACTAAATTTTTCATCTTTATAAAAATAATTGTTATCTCAGTTTCTGAATTAAGATATAAAGTTCATTTTATGCGCTAAAAAACAAAATCACCGTCACCAAAACAAAAAAATCTTATTACATAAACCTTATTCTGTGCTTGTCTATTAGTTTAATTAACTTTCGGGCTGTTGCCTGATAAGCGGCTGAGTGCTGTGTATATCCGTCTGAGAGTATTTGCTTTAACTCCGGATAAATCCAACTTTGATACCTTCCTAAAACAAAGAGGGTTTCGGCAGCATAGGCTTTTGGAGCTACTTTTTGGTCGGTAATAAGCCAATCCATACAACATTCGGTAATTTGATTAATTTGTTTTTGGTTTAAAACAAATTTCGACTGCAGAGCATAATTTTCTCTTACTATCAGCAATCCTGTTTTGGCTATGGTGCGAATCGAAGAATCATCAGTATAACGGTTAATAACATTACAAAACATATCCAGATAAGGAGCAAAAAAGTCGACTTTAACCTCAGCCAATAACTCAAGAATCCAACAAGCTTTAAAATGATACGGGTCATCCAAATCAAAAGCTACATCGGTCAAACCCTTCATCAAATCAGGATTATTTAATACCCGATCACGAAACTGCTCTCTCGATGCTCGATAAACCGTGGTTTGATATAGTTGTTTTTTGAATGTGTTCATACTTAAACACAAAGTTTATAGCTATTAAAAAAGCAATTTATTCTTCTGTTGTGTTATGCGTGTTCAACATCTCCCACAGCTTATCTTTAAGTTCTGTAAGTCCTTGTTGGGCTACAGACGAAATAAACAAATAAGAAATACCTTTAAACTGTTTGTCTAATTCGACCTTCATTTCGGCTTTGAGTTCTTGATCAAGCATATCTGATTTAGAAATAGCAATTAGGCGCTCTTTATCCAAAAGATCAGGGTTATATTCTGAAAGTTCGTTGAGCAAAATATCATATTCCTTTTTTATATCAGCAGCATCGGCAGGAATCAAGAATAAAAGTGTTGAGTTTCGCTCAATATGGCGTAAAAAATAATGCCCTAAGCCCTTTCCTTCTGCTGCTCCTTCGATAATTCCGGGAATATCAGCCATCACAAACGATTGAAAACCTCTATAAGATACAATTCCTAAATTAGGTTTGAGGGTCGTAAACGGATAATCAGCAATTTTAGGCTTAGCAGCGGTTAATACCGAAAGTAAAGTTGACTTTCCGGCATTAGGAAAACCCACTAATCCGACATCAGCCAATACCTTTAGCTCAAGAATAATATCTAACTCCTCACCTTCTAACCCAGGTTGAGCATATCTGGGAGTTTGGTTAGTAGCACTTCGAAAGTGCCAGTTTCCTAAACCGCCTTTTCCGCCTTGAGCCAAAATCTTTTTTTCTCCGTCTTCGGTAATTTCAAACAACACCTCTCCCGTATCCCGATCTTTTACGACAGTTCCGAGCGGAACCTCGATAAACCTGTCTTCGCCGTCTGCTCCGGTGCTTCTGGATTTTCCTCCGTCGCCACCATGACCTGCTTTGATATGTCGAGAAAACTTAAGATGAATCAGCGTCCATAAGTTTTGATTGCCTACCAGATACACGTGTCCGCCACGCCCTCCATCTCCGCCATCAGGCCCTCCTTTGTCTATAAACTTTTCTCTGTGCAAGTGTGTAGAACCACGGCCTCCTTTTCCTGAAGCCACATATATTTTTACGTAATCTACAAAATTTCCTTCTGTCATTGTTCTGATAGTTTTCTAACCAAATGCAAAGTTAGCGAATTAATAAGCTTCTAAAGATTTTGAGTCTGTTTAAAATCAGCTCAGAAAGACTTAAACAGATTTTTTTTGTTTTGCCGCTTCTAAGTCGGCTATTAATATTGCTTTTATCTGCGTAAAAATAGCGTCTTTTGCCTGAGCAAACGAGATATTATAACTACGCTCAACCTGTTGTAAACGCTCTGGAAAACGAGCCAACAGACTGTCATAATACCGGTTTAATTCATCGGTTGAAGGCATTTCAAAGGCTATTCTCAACTGAAAACGTCTAATGAGTGCTTGGTCTATAATATGGATATGATTAGTAGCACAAATTAGCAATGCTGAATCAGGAAAATAATCAATAAGCTGAATCAAAGTGTTGACCAATCTTCGCATCTCTCCTACATCTTTATCATCATTGCCACGGGCTTTTGCTATCTGGTCGAATTCATCTAAAAACAAAACGGCTTTTTCGCGTGCTGCTTTATCGAATATTGCTTTTAGGTTTTGCGAAGTTTCTCCAATTCTCGAAGACACTACATTACTCAAATTCAAGATTATCAAAGGACGTTGAAGCCTATTGGCTATTGCTTTGGCCGTAGTTGTTTTTCCGCAACCTGAGGCCCCAAAAAGAAGCACTTTGTTATTTACAGGAAGCCCATACTGGTGAAGCTCTTCGAGATAAGCATGTTCTTTGATTAGTTGCTCAATGGCTTTGCGGTTGTCATCACTCAAAAAAACTTCCGAAAGATCGGTTTGTTCTTTATCTTGAATAATAAGGTTATAAACATTCATTTACTATAAATCTCTGATACTAAAGGCTAAATTAATTGTTTTCTGCTAAAAATCATACTAAAAACAAATATCTCAATGAAGTAAATTCAGTTTTTATTTATTTAACTCTACTTGCTCTCGACGCCTATTATAGCTAGTTAGGGGTAGTTCAATTCAAATGAACCCATACAAACCAAGGAGCTTTGGCTAACTAAAATTTATTCTTTTACCTACTTCTAGTCCTTGTGATTTTGCAAAAACGCCACACATATAGAAAAGCATTCTTGCTCCCACATTTCCGTCCCAATCATCTGTTTCAGATGGTGCTACTTCCACCAAATCAAAACCGATTATTTCTTTTCCTGAATCCGCTAATTTCGATAACAAATAAGTTGCTTGTTCAAACGAAAATCCTCCTGGAACCGGAGTTCCTGTGTTCGGACAATACCATGGATACATTCCGTCAATATCAAAACTAATGTGTACTTTTTCGGGCAGTTCCGAGATGATTCTCTCGCATTGTTCTTTCCAAGTTACTCCTTCAAAAGCTTGCGCTTTTAAATCCATATCCGTAAAAACTTTCACTCTTCCGTTTTCCGCTTTTACTACTTCAACTTCTTGTTCTCCGAAATCACGGATTCCGGCCTGAACGATTTTACTGATTTGAGGCAGTTTCAACGCATTATACATAATCGAAGCGTGAGAATAGGTAAATCCTTCGTACGCGATTCTCAAATCCATGTGCGCATCCAAATGCAAGATTCCGAAGTTATCGTGTTGAGTTGCCAAAGCATCATAATATCCCAATGGAGTAGAGTGATCTCCTCCTAACAATACAACTTTCTTTCCTTTATTCTGCCAAAATAAAACCCTTTCTTTGAGTTCGTTTTTTAGGATTTCGCTTTGTTTATTGATTTCGTCCAAACTTGCTTTTAGAGTTGGATTACTTTCCGCATTTTCTCCACTTTCCAGAGCTTCGATAATCGGTTGAGCTTTTGCTTTAAAAATATCACTTCTCTCTTTCCAATTCGGAATCTCCTCATCCATATAAATTCCTAATTTCCATAATTCGGGAAACTGCTGATGTGCCAAATCTACCTGGAAAGAAGCATCAAAAACGGCATCAACTCCTTCCGAAGCTCCTGCCCCGTAACTCACAGTTACTTCCCAAGGAACTGGAATTACAACAATATCGCTATGTTCTGCTCCAAAAGGCAATCCAAATAAAGAGGCATCTGATAATCCTGGATCGTTCGGATTAAAATTGTTTATGATTTCCTGTTTTGTCATTTTTTTTTATTTATGCTGTAAGCTATTTGTTGCAATCAAAAAATGTTTAAAAACAGTTAAACGTATTTTTAAACATTTTTATCTCTCGCAAAGATAAGGAAAATTCTTCCGGAACTTTTTCAAAGTTTAAAACTTTGGAAAAGTAGAAAAGACAAAGTTTGTTTTATTTTTCTAACAATAATTCCATTACCTCTATCGGGTTTTTAAGTGATTATATATTTTTATTCGTATTGTTCAACAAGTTTTTCGGGGGAGATTGTATTACATCAATATAGCCGTCTTGTTTACCTCAATTATTGAAAATATTTTTCTCATCAAAGTCTAAGACTTCAACAAGGTAATACCTAAAAATCGTACTGATTTTATTCAAGCGGTTTATAATAAGCTAGATTTCTCCTGTTCAATTTTAGAATAAGTCCGAGTAGAAAGCCCTAATTGTTAAGCCATATATACTCTTCTAAGTAAATTCTTTAGTTCTGTTAATTGTTTATTTTTAATTCAGGTACATCATTTTTTTTACGTTTTAATAGTCCGATAAAAAAATATTTAAAGTGTTTTTATTCTTGGTAATTTTGCATATTTTTACGAAACTTAAAAACAGTTCATACTTATGAGATTAATTTTATCCTTAACATTTACATTATTTTCTGTTTTCTCATTTTCGCAAGAATGGAATCTGCAGACACCCATTAAAAGTATTGCTACAATAAAAAAAATTAATGCCGTAGGAAATGATACATTTTACGCTTTAAACAGTATTACGTCAAGTGAGTTGCTAAAATCTACAGATAATGGACTTTCTTGGGAACGCATAAGGATTTTGGGAAACAACGTGATACACGTAATGCATATGTTTGATGAAAATAACGGACTTTTGAAAACTTCCGGAGGCTTTATTATGACCAATGACGGGTTTCAAACAATTAGCAACTTATATACTACAAGTGTTTCTGGAGGTTCCGATATTTTCTTTTTGGATAATCTTACCGGATATATAGTAGGAAACTCCGGACAGGTAGCTAAAACGGAAGACGGAGGATATTCCTGGGACAGTCAGACAACGCCTGTTACAAATCTGCTTAATGCTGTTTATTTTGTTGATGAGAACACCGGGTTTGCGTGTGGAAACGGAAGTACAATAATAAAAACAACCGATGGAGGATTAACCTGGACAGATATTTCCACAGGTTCTGCAAATTATTTTGATATTTATTTTACAGATACCGATAACGGAATCGTAATAGGTAACTATGAAGATTTAAAATATACGACTGACGGAGGACTGACATGGACAGACAGCAATTACCTGACCACAAAAAACTTAAACGCAATTACAAAAATTAACGACACTTATATAGTGGTCGGAGAAGACGGAATCGTCCTTAAATCTACAGATAACGGAATAAACTGGACGGAGAGTTTCGTAGGAGCAGATGATTTTTACGGTATTGCATTTTACGAAAACACGGTTATTGTGGCAGGAAAAGGAGTATTGTATAGGTCGTATGATTATGGCGAAAACTGGGAATTATTCCAAAGAGGAATTATTCGTTCCACTATGAACTCCGTACATTTTGCTGACAATAAAAAAGGGATTATAGCAGCAGGGCCAGCAGCTTCGGGAGGAACCAGTACAATTCATACAACCGATGATAAAGGTGAAAATTGGGCAAGAACAGGTTTTTTTCAGGGTAGTTTGATACAGTTTTCAGGAGCCTGTTTATTACCTGACGGAAACGGAATTATAGGCAGAAGCTCAAACACGATTAGTGTTACAAATAATTACGGATTTGACTGGACAACTAAAGTGCTTCCGGAATCATTATCTATTAAAACGATATGGATGCACAACGCTTCGGAATATCTCGTGGCAGGAGGAAACAAAATAGGTTACACACAAAATAACGGAACTGCATGGACTTTTTATAACACTACAAATACGATAGTTGATATGCACTTTCCTACTCCAGAAACAGGATATGCAATAACCGGTTGGATTGTTTTTAAAACTGTTGACGGAGGACAGACCTGGGAAGAATTTAGCACCCCACCATCCTCCGGATATAAAACGGTTTATTTCCTGAATGAAAATACCGGATTTATCGCAGGTTCTTCGAGTATGTTAAGAACAAATGACGGAGGGCTGACATGGATAGAAAATATGAATGTTCCCAACACTGTTAAGATTCATTTTTATGACGAAATGTTAGGGTATCTTGTAGCTGTCAATGGTAGTGTAAAGGTTACTGTTGATGGAGGACAAAACTGGGAATATCTTATTAACGGTTATTATACACAACAAACCCTTCATGATGCTCACTTTTTTAATGGAGGAGTCATGGCTGTCGGAAGAGATTCAGATGTTTTTTATGCAAGCATTTCAAAGTATATCACTATTAATGAAGAGTTTAACATTATTCAGATTTGTGAAAATCCTGCAAATGAAACAACTCATATTGATTTAACAGCATACGAAACAGATATAATTGGTTCTCAAACAGGTTTGAATATAACCTATCATCTATCGGAAGATAATGCTCATTCTAGTATTAATCCTATAGAAAATTCTTCTTTATTTGGAATGAACTCAAATTCTCAAACGATATATGTGAGAATTAGCTCTGATTATGATGCCAAGATTTACGAAGTTGTAAGTTTGGAATTACTTCGGTTACCCCAACCAAATCCGATTGGAGAACTTGATGCCATAGTTTTAGGAGGAGAAAACGGATATTCTGTTTTTGACTTATCGGTTTATGAAGATTATATTGTCGGAGAGCAAGATTTTGAAAATCCTGTAATCAGTTATTTTGAAACTATAGAAGATGCTCAACAGGACACAAATCCTATTCTAAATCCAACTTCGTTCCCTAATATCTTAAATCCTCAAACAATCTATATAAGAATTTCGGATACAACAGAAAGCTGCTATTATATATCAAGTTTTAATATTGTTGTTGACAACTCTTTGTTTGTTGACACTAATAAAGATTTACAAGACTCAATTGTGGTTTATCCTAATCCTGTAACAGACAAAATCAGCATAAAGTCTGCTTTCTCACAAGAAGATATTCTCATAGAAATATATTCTGTTCAAGGTAAAAAGATAACTTTTAAAGTTTATTCAATTGATTCTTATACAAGTGAAATTGATTTATCTTTATTAAGCCATGGAGTTTATTTTATGAAAATTGTAGACGAAAATCGTCAAGTAATTCAAAAAATTGTAAAATACTAATTTAACGTGAGCCCGGGTCAAGGGTTTTCTTTTCAATAAGTCATCATCAGTTTGAGTGTTTTTCGAAATAAAATATAGGAAAAATGCATGGAAAACAGATTTTTTAAAAATAGAATTTACGTTATTTTAATACAAATCGTTATCTTTTGAACTTTAAAATGGTTTTACACACTATTTTTTCAACACTCAAACTACAAATAAAAAACCCTTTTAGATTTTTCTAAAAGGGTTTTTTATTTGTCTGATTTTATTTGCTGACAATTTATCCGTTCAAAGCCTCTGCTCCTCCAACGATTTCAAGGATTTCGTTGGTAATAGCAGCCTGACGGGCTTTGTTATAAGTAAGTTTCAATTGATCTCTGAGTTCGGTTGCGTTATCTGTTGCTTTGTGCATCGCAGTCATACGAGCTCCGTGCTCTGCAGCAAACGAATCACGAACGGCTTTATACAATTGTGTTTTGAGCATTCTCGGAATAAGCTCCAAAATGATTTCTTCTTTTGATGGCTCAAAGATATAATCAATTGTAAGATTAGCATCCGATTGTTCTGAAACGATTGGCAGAAACTGTTCGGCCATTACAATCTGTGTAGCTGCATTTTTGAATTGATTATACACCAACTCGATTCTGTCGTATTTCCCGTCCACAAATAACTGCATCAGGTATTCTGCGATTTCTGCTATATTGTCATAGGTCAAATCTTCAAAAACAGCACTGTCATTTTGGATAACCGTTCCTGACTTACGCAAAATATCATTTGCTTTTTTACCGATAGTTACAAAATCGACTTTCTTACCTGCATATTTATTCTGAACCAAGTAGTTGGTTTCTTTGATTACGTTCGAGTTAAAAGCACCACACAAACCTCTGTTTGAAGTAATAGCTACTATCAAAACATTGTTTACGGCTCTTTCCTCTGAATACTTACCAGCTACATCACCTTCAATCGAAGCACTTAAATCTTGCAACAATTGTGTCAGCTTTTGAGCATACGGACGCATAGCCGTAATCGCATCTTGTGCTTTTTTCAACTTTGCAGCAGATACCATCTTCATCGCAGAAGTAATCTGCATCGTGGATGATACTGAAGTAATTCTATTACGTATTTCTTTTAAGTTTGCCATTTCTTTATTATATAAGAATTGAGTAATGAGATGTTAGAAGTGAGAATTCAGAAATCTAAAATCTCACTTCTAATTACTCAATACTTTTAATACTTTGCAGCAGTTTCTTTTGCAGCGGTTTCTAAAACCGAAGTAATTTCGTCTGTGAATTTTCCTGCTTTTAATTCGTCAAGCGTACTTCTGTATTTAGCATTCAAATACTCTAAATAATCTTTTTCGAATTCTTTTACTTTATTTACCGGAACGTTTCTCAACAAGTTTTTAGAACCTGCATAGATAATCGCAACTTGGTCTTCAACCGTAAAAGGATCATTTACTGATTGTTTAAGGATTTCAACGTTACGTTTTCCTTTTTCGATTACGTTCATCGTAGCCGCATCAAGGTCAGAACCAAACTTAGCGAAAGCCTCTAGCTCACGGTATTGTGCTTGGTCAAGTTTAAGCGTTCCCGCTACTTTTTTCATTGATTTAATCTGAGCGTTACCTCCTACACGAGATACTGAGATACCTACGTTAATAGCCGGACGTACACCTGCGTTAAATAAATCTGACTCTAAGAATATCTGACCATCGGTAATCGAAATTACGTTAGTCGGGATATAAGCCGAAACGTCACCCGCTTGGGTTTCGATAATTGGCAATGCGGTTAGCGAACCTCCACCTTTTACGATTGGCTTAAGCGAATCTGGAAGGTCGTTCATGTCTTTTGCAATGTTATCATCTGCAATAATTTTTGCAGAGCGCTCTAATAAACGAGAGTGAAGGTAGAATACATCTCCAGGATAAGCCTCACGTCCTGGTGGTCTTCTTAACAACAAAGACACCTCACGGTATGCAACTGCTTGTTTTGACAAATCATCATAAACAATAAGTGCTGGACGTCCTGTATCACGGAAATATTCTCCGATTGCCGCACCTGCCATAGGAGCATATACCTGCATCGGAGCTGGATCTGAAGCGTTTGCTGCTACGATAATCGTATAAGCCATAGCTCCTTTTTCTTCTAATGTTTTTGCGATGTTAGCTACTGTAGAGGCTTTTTGCCCAATAGCTACATAGATACAAAATACTGGTTTTCCAGCATCGTAAAATTCTTTTTGATTTAAGATAGTATCAATACAAACCGTTGTTTTACCGGTCTGACGGTCACCAATCACCAACTCTCTTTGTCCTCTTCCTACCGGAATCATGGCGTCAATAGATTTGATACCTGTTTGCAAAGGTTCGGTTACTGGTTGACGGTAAATAACTCCGGGAGCTTTTCTCTCTAAAGGCATCTCATAAAGAGTTCCTCCGATTGGTCCTTTACCATCAATTGGTTGTCCTAAAGTATTTACAACACGACCTACCATTTCTTCTCCAGTTTTTAAAGAAGCGATACGTTTTGTTCTTTTTGCTGTAGAGCCTTCTTTGATACCTGTTGAAGAACCGAACAAGATAACTCCTACGTTGTCTTCTTCGAGGTTCAACACCATTCCTTCCATTCCGTTATCAAACTCTACAAGCTCCCCGTATTGCACGTTTGCCAATCCGTAAACACGAGCAATTCCGTCTCCTACGGTTAGTACTGTTCCTACTTCTTCGAGGGTAGCTCCAGACTCAAATCCTGAAATCTGCTTTTTTAAAATTGCTGAAATTTCAGCCGGTTTAATTTCTGCCATCTTATTTATAATTTATGCACGATGAGGTGCGATATAAAACTAATTTGTTAATTCTCTTTTTAGAGTTGCCAATTTATTAGCAACCGATGCGTTATATTGTTTGTCTCCTATTTTAAGGATAAACCCTCCGATAATCGACTCATCTATTATATTCTCAATAACTAATGTGTTTGAGGTAAACTCTTTTGCTTTGGCTAAAACTTTTGCTTCTAATTCTGAGGTAAGAGGAAAAGCCGTAGTAACACTCACTTTTTCTATACCACTTATTTTATCAAACAAATTGTTATAGGCTACCGCTACCAAATCAAGCATATTAAGTCGTTTGTTTTCTGCCAATAATTTGATTATCTGTTTTGACTCGGCGTTAATTTCAGAAAATACTTCTAATAAAGTTTCCTGCTTGGTTTCTACTGGAAAAACAGGATTTTTGATAAAGCTTGCAAGCTCAGCATTAGCCTTTATAGTAGAAGAAATCAAAAGCATATCATCATGAATCTGCGCTTCCAAGTTGTTGACTTGGGCTCTTTCTATAATGGCTTTTGCATATCTTATTGCTGCTCTGTTTGACATATCTGTAATTAGTTTAATCTGACATTATCTAACATTTTCTCTACCATTTTAGTTTGGTTTTCTTTGTTAGACAATTCGTCTTTTAATATTTTTTCTGCAATTTCTAAAGATAGCGAAGAGACTTGATTTTTAAGCTCTGCCATGGCTACATTTTTTTCGTTTTCAATTGAAGCTTTTGCCTGCTCAATCATTTTGGTTCCTTGTGCTTGAGCTTCATCTTTAGCATCAGCAATCATTTTATCTTTAATCTCGCGTGCCTCTTTAATCATTATGTCTCTTTCTGCACGAGCTTCGGCCAATAACTTTTGGTTATCTGCTTTGAGATTTTGCATTTCTTTTTTTGCTTCTTCGGCAGACAAAAGTGCATTATTGATTGATTCTTCTCTACTTTTTACGGCTCCTAAAATAGGTTTCCAAGCAAACTTTCTCATCAAGAACAAGAAAATCAAGAAAATTATCGTTGTCCAAAAAATTAAACTTTCGGGTGCTGTTAGGTTCATATTATATGATGTGTTATATTATTTAGAGTATAAATTCTTTTGTTTAAAAAACCATTTCCGTAACCAACCGTTACGGAAATGATTTTTTTTCTTATTGCTTAGGCAATCAAAGCAACAACGATAGCAAATAGTGCAGACCCTTCAATAAGAGCAGCAGCAATAATCATTGCAGTTTGAATTTTTGAAGCAATTTCTGGTTGTCTTGCCATAGCATCCATAGCAGAGCTACCAATTCTTCCAATACCGATCCCTGCACCAATTACAGCTAATCCAGCACCAATTCCAGCTAAAATCATAATAAAAAATTTATATAGTTAATAATAAAATAAAACTCAATTTTAATGTTCTGTATGCTCTTCTACTGCTTGACCGATAAACAAAGCCGAAAGCAAAGTAAAAACATACGCTTGTAAAGCTGCAACTAACATTTCCAGGACACTCATAAACAGAACAAACAATCCGGAAACAGGTGATATAGCAACAGATTTGAATATAAATATCAAAGAAACTAAACTCAATATAATAATGTGCCCAGCGGTGATATTAGCAAATAAACGAACCATAAGAGCAAAAGGCTTCGTAAACATCCCTACTACCTCTACAGGTATCATAATAGGATACAACCACTTCGGTACAGGTGGTGTGAGTATATGCCCCCAATAAGCTTTATTTCCGCTAAATATCGTGATAAGAAATGTAATTAAAGCCAGTACAAACGTAAAATAAATATTCCCAGTAAGGTTGGCACTAAACGGGAAGAAAGGAATAAGTCCAATCAGGTTATTGATCCAGATAAAGAAAAACACAGTAAGCAAATAAGGCATATACTTAGCGTATTTTTTTTCTCCAATATTGGGGATAGCCACTTCGTCTCTAACAAAAAGAACGATGGGCTCTAAAAACCCGGCAAGACCTTTAGGAGCTAATTTATTTTTCTTATACGAACGAGCCATCGCCGTAAACAATAAAAGCAAAATGATTACCGACATAATCATTGAGAACACTTGTTTAGTAATCGAGAAGTTGAGCGGTCGTGCTCCAAAGTTAAATGCTCCTTTTTCGTCTTCTGACAATGAAGCATATTTATCTGCATAATAGATGATTTCGTTGTCACGAACGAATTGCTGACCTGATTTTTCTACAATATGCTCCCCTGAATTATCATGATCAAACTCTGATGACGAAAAGCAAACCAATCCGTTGTCTGTCCAGAGAATTATAGGAAGCGGAATGGAATAGGATTTACCACCCCAATCAAAGGCATGAAATTCGTGAGAATCTCCGATATGCGAGTTAATAAGTTCTGTAGGGTCAAATTTCCCATCTTCTGATTGACCTCCGGCCGCATTTCCTAAGAAAGGAAAAACCATAAGGAGTAATAAAACAATTTTCTTAACAGACATAATAGCAGTAATGTTATACTTAATTATTTAGGACAATCTATGTTCCTCGAAATTTCGTGCAAAGGTAACCATTTAATCAATACAGAAAAACCTGAAAACAACTTTTTATTGATACTTTTCTTCAAAAAGAGAATTTAAATTGTTAATAACTTTTACTTCTTGTTAATCAGACGTACAGAAAACAAGGTCTCCACAAATAAATACAAGAAATAGAATATAAAAAAGAAAAGCGTAGCTGGTATCTTATTCTCTAATTCCGAACGAATTAGCGGAATCAGAAAGACAACTGCAGCAAACATCTTTAGCATTCCGAAAGCCAAAAAAGCAAAACCTGTTTTATCCGGAAAAATTTTATGCACATACACCAAAGTGATATAAAAAAACAAAGTGGTCAAAAACAAAAATAGCGTTATAGTGAGTGGTGCATAATAAAATTCTGTATCAGGCATCAACACATTATCTACGCTATATTGAATTGCAAATAATAAGGCTGAAAAAGGAATGAAAAACCAAAGGAATTTTTTTATAAATGGATTCACAGAAAAAATATTTATTTATTAAGAGATTTTACTTGTCTAATTACGTTATACAAAGCAACAAACACCGAAAGAAGCGAGCAAACGATGATAAATAGTTGACTTGTATTATCAAAAACCACTTTATCGAGCCATCTCCCCAGCAATACGCCCAGCAAGATAATTATGCCCATCTGAAACGGAATATTGATTAACGAGAGCCACTTGCTAGATGGCTTTTTCGGTTGATTTTGATTTGTCATCTGTCATAGGTTCTATTTTTTTTATCATACCTTTCATTTGGCAAGTAGCTGTGAAATCTGCTCCCGGCTCTACCAAAAGCTTCCCCACAAGTACCTCGCCTTTTATTTTTGCTTTTGCTTTTACGGTAAGCAACTCAGATACCTGAGCCTTGCCTTGATAAACTCCTTCTATATCCAAATTCTTGCAGGAGATTTCCCCTACTACTTTGCCTGTTTCACCAATCACGAGTTTTCCTTCTGATTTAAAACTCCCGAGCAGCTCTCCATCAAGCCTAAAATCTGCAACCGAGATGATTTCTCCTTTAATTACAGTTCCTTCTACAATTCGGTTGGTTCTTCCGAAAAGATCTTTTTTGGTTGATTTTGGTTTGTCAAACATTACTATATTTTTATTTTATGGATTCTGATTTGTTGTTTGTAGATATGCCTCAAAGTTTTTCTTGATCTGAACAACTTTATAATCTTCTGAAGAAATCACAACAAAGTCTTCCTTTATTTTATAATCTTTGTATTCCGAAAGCAAAGTTTCGATGTTTTTTGCTTGTTCTTCTGTATTTATATTATGAATAACCACGAAATTATCGTGCTGTGTATAGCTGTCCAAAGTAATTTTCATGGCTGTACCCGGTCTGTCTTTCATAAACAACTCCAATTGCTGATTGAGCTCTGACAAATCAGTGTTTTCTGAAGTTCTATGAATAAGCTTCCAGCTTCCGGCCTCTTTGCCAAATGTCATTTCTTCAAATTTTGGAATATTAGTATTGAGAATATTCTCGGCTTCTTTACCCTCCTCACTATTCGGATAGGTTAACGCTACATAATTCAGCGCTTTTTTATACTCTTCCAATCCTTTTAAATTTCCTGTGGCGTTGGCTTTTAATAATTCTAATTTTGAAATGATTGTTTCGCCGGCATATTGATCAATCAAAGGCTCTATTTCTTCTAACAAACTTTTATAATCGGCTTGCTGATAAATTCTGAACATAGTGTTATATACTTGTTCGGCCGAGCCTTCCATCGCTATGACAGAATTAGGATTGTTGATAATTTGCGCATATCTGGAATCGGGATATTTTGCTGTAATTTCTGCCCGCATCGGAGCCTTTTTTTCAGAGCCTAAAATTTCGTATATTCTATACAAATTATACATCGAAGGCAATATCAATCGCTCCTCAGGATTACTGTTTAAAAGGTTTTCTAGCTTATCTTGAGCCAATGCGTATTCTTTAAATTTATCTTTATAAATCATCCCTAACTGATAATAAGCAAAATTTCGTTCTTTTTGCAAGCTATCGATAACCACCTGATCAACAGGAATCTGATTGGTATAAAAATCGATTGTAAAGCGTGGTTCTATAACCTCTTTGTCACTCACAACCGGGTTTCCGTCTTGATCAAACTCAGGCTCAGTCGTAACTGTTATGTTTCCGGAATAATTAGCCAACCTCCAATAATCTCGCAAAGGGCGGTTACCCCATCTTCTTCGGAATTCTCCTTGCCCTAAGGCTACATTACTTGGGTTATAAAAATAAAACCCACCCGAACCGGCAGATGTGCTTACGTTTCCGGCTGCTCGCGAAACCCTTGATTCTACTCTAGAATCGGTCAAAGCCACTCCTCGATCACCAGCTCCAGCTCTTGAGGCATCTCTATTTGGTGATTGGTTAAAATCTCCTCCTTGATGCGCATACTGTTGCCTGCTGGCTATGTCCTGCAATTCTTTGAATTTCTTATCTTCTTCTCTCAGGCGCTCGATGTGTTGTTTAAAAAACGCTACTCTATCTTGTTCCGACATAACCACCAAAGACAAAATACTGTCGTTAGCCACCGCAATAGCTTCGTATTTAATCACATCATCAAGGTTTTCTCTTTTTCTTCTGATGTCACTAAATTCACGCGTTTTATTGTCTAAGCTGACCAAAGTGCTGTCATAATACTTTCCAGCCACAGAGTATTTAGCATCATAAAAATAAATCTCAGCCAAATTTCTGTAATTAGATGCGATCATATAGACGTCCTGAGTTCTTTTTGACAAAGAATTGTTATAATATTTTATAGCTTGTTTAATGTTATTTTTCCCTTCATAATACAGCCCTACTTGATGATTGAGTGCGTCTAAATAAGGTCTGTTTTCTCTGTCTGCCAAAAGCTTTCTGAATTTTTCTAAAAAAACAATACTGTCGGACGAAGTTGGTTCTTTTAGCTTAGCTTGGTTAATGTGTGAATGAATAACATATTCTCGTGGAGATTTGCGGTTCATCTCAATGATTTGTTGATAAACAGCAATAGCTTCTTGTTTTTTATCTTGTTTAGCCAAGACTTGTCCTAATATGAATGTATATCGTGCTTTGTCTTGATCAGTCTTTGCGTATTCTTTTGCTATTTTAAGATGAGTAGCTGCGTTATCGAGCATCTCCTCGTTAAAATACGCTTGGGCTATTATAGCATTGGCATCAGCCACAATCTCGTCTTCGAAGTTAATTTCTTTGAGAAGTTTTGATAAATTCTGAATGGCTGAAATATTATTATCTAAGCGAATATTTGTTTTTTCTTTCCAAACCTTGGCTTGGTTTATTTTATCACTATCAGGGTATTTATATAAGATAAAATTAAAAGCCTCTAAAGCAGGGATAAATCGCTGGTCATAATATCGAGCTTTTCCCAACAATAAATAGGCTTGATCCATCTGAGGGTTTTTCTCAGCACCTCCTATATTCATCGAGTGTTTTTCGATGGCTTTAATGGCCTTATCTTCAGCTCTTTTAAAGTTCGCATTTCTGGGCATCGAATCTTGACCAAACACAGGCTCTATAATTTGCATTCTTTCAATCGGAAGAACATCCCAAAAGTTATTAGGAAGAAGATTTAACTCTTGCTTGCCTGCCTCAAGGGCGAGGTTTCCGTTATACATTACGTTATATTTGGTTGCTACCGAATGAAAAGAACGGTTCACAAACCTATCTTTTTCAGTAGAGCAGGCAGTAACCAAAGCAGCTGTTGCAGTCACAGCTAAAAAAAGTCGTATTATGCTTGTTTTCAAAGTAAAATCATTTAGAAAAACTAAACTTATTAAAGAGCTTTTTATTATAAATAAATGTGTAAAATTACGTTTCTTTTTTGAAAAACAGTTGTTTTAGGTTAAGAAACTTATTCAGAAAAAGCTCCTACAAATCAAAAACTGAACTTCGTTTAGTATAAATCATATCTTTTAGCTTAAGCAAAAACCCCAAAGTAAGATAAACCCCAAACCAAAGCCCTGCCGTAACAAACGAAATATAAATAAAAAATAATCTTACGTTAGTAGCCCGCATCCCTAATTTATCTGACAAACGAGAAGCAACTTCAAATCCGTTTCTTTCAAAGAAATACCTTATGTTAGTGATTAGTTTCAATGTAGCATGTTTTAGCTAAGCTTTTATTTAAGCTTATAAATTTCTGGTTTTTTGTTCCCATTTCCAGGCAGAAATCAGTGCTTTTTCGAGATCCAATTCTGATTTCCAGCCCAAAACTGTATTTGCTTTGGTCGTATCTGCATAAGCCTGAATGACATCTCCTTCTCTCCTTCTTACGATTTTGTAAGGCAAGGTTTGTTGACTTACTTTTTCGAAAGCATTAATTACTTCGAGTACAGAACTGCCTTTTCCTGTTCCCACATTAAAAACCTCTACTTTTTCTATATTTTCTTTAGCTATAAGTCGTCCAAGAGCCTTTACGTGGGCTTTTGCCAAGTCAACCACGTGTATATAATCTCTGATGCAAGTGCCATCTGGAGTAGGATAATCATCACCAAAAACCGATAATTCTTTTCGCAAACCAACAGCCGTTTGTGTGATAAACGGAACCAAATTTTGAGGAATCCCGATAGGTAATTCTCCAATTTCTGCCGAATGATGTGCACCAATCGGATTAAAATAGCGGAGCAGAATAGCATTTATAGCGGTTACTTTGGCAGTATCTATGATGATTTCTTCTCCTATTTGCTTGGTATTTCCGTAAGGAGACATAGCTGTTTGAGTTGGAAAATCTTCGGTTATTGGCATTTTTTCGGCTTGACCATACACCGTACAAGACGAAGAAAAAATAAAATAAGAATCACGTTTTTGTTGAATATGCTGCAGCAAATAAACCAAGGCATTGATATTGTTTTCATAATACAGCAACGGGTCCTCTACGCTCTCACCCACAGCTTTGGAAGCTGCAAAATGAATAATTCCCGAAATATCATTGTGTTTTTGAAAAAGCTGCTTAACTTGCAATTTATCTCTTAAGTCCAACTGTTCAAAAATAGGCTTTATACCCGTAATTTTTGTAATACCTGCTAAAACCTCTATCGTAGAGTTAGACAGATTATCAACAATCACTACTTCAAAGCCTTGCTCTTGAAGTTCAACAACGGTATGCGAACCGATAAATCCTAAGCCGCCCGTAACAAGTATTTTCATTATATTTTCCTATAATTATTTGATAAGCAAAGATAAAATATTATAGACCAAAACAAATTTAAAATCTTTATAAAAGTTAAATTCACTATAAAGCATACTTAATTACAAAAAATAATCTAATTTAGTGGCTTAATTAAAATCAAAAAGTTATGTCTAAGAAAATTTTATCTCTTGCATTTGTTACTTTGCTACTTTTTTCTTGTAAAGAAAATAATGCAGAGTCTACACAAACAGAAAACGCAACTCCGGTTACAGAAACTGTACAACCAGAGGCTCAAACTGAGCAAAATATGCAGACAGATAATACCGCAACTCAAAATCAGGTTGAAGTGCAACAAACACCTGTTGCTCCTGCTAATTCAGGACCGTTTATTCAACAGCAACAACAAACCCCGCAAACAACAACAGGGCAAACAGCTCCAGGATTTTCTGGTAAGCCAAACCCTCCTCATGGACAACCGGGACATAGATGCGATATACAAGTAGGAGCTGTTTTACCTTAAAACAGTTTTATAAATTAATCTTGATATCAAATTCGAGTTTAAATTAAGAATTTTAAAATAAATTGAAAAGCCGTCTTAATACCAAATTGAGACGGCTTTTTTTATATTTATTGTTTGGATATACATAATTTAACTTTCGGAAAAAGTAATCGGCATTTTTTCCTGAGAACGATCGATGAAGTACAGATTCATTAAAAAAATCATGAATATCTGTTTCCAATTGAAAAAATGTGTAGCGCTTTTAGAAGTTGGCTCCAGTCGGATATTATAAATGGAAAAACAAACCTATTTCCAAAAAGCTCATAGAAATTGAACTTTTTTAGAACAATTACGATGAAGACCAAATAATTAACCCTTAACCAACTTGCCGCTGTGGTGTCAAACCTTATTCAACAAAGACATAAAACTACCAACCCAGGGGTTTGCTCTTTTTATTTTACATCCCTCATTATACAAAACTTCACGCATAACAGTTACGAAATATATGAAAGAGCTTTGGCTTACGAAGTAAATTGAGCAAGAAATTTAAAGTAGCAACCGATTCAAAACACAATTATTTGGTTGTAGAAAACATACTGGCAAAAACTTTATAGTTAAAAAGGAATGGTTTCATTGTTTTACCAGTTCGAGCAGAGCTTTCAGGTCTAATAGAGGTATTCAATACGCAAACAAGAAGTTTACTAATGCAATTTTTGTAGAAAGAAGTATAAGTTGAAAAAAATGCCGGGATAATGCAGTAGTTGAGATTTTTTAAGTCGTTAAAGACCAAATTGATTTAACGGTAATAAAACTACTATCTAAAGAACAAATAGAGCTGGAAATATTGATATATATCGAAGCCGGATGTTTCAGCTTTTTTAGGCAAGAAAAAAACATAAAAAAGCCGCCTCATTGTTATAATGAGACGGCTTCTTCTTACTTCAAGTTGACTTACTATTGCTTAGCTACTTTAATGGTTTTTATTATTCCATCAATATTAACTTTTACAAAATAAGTTCCTGTTGGTAATTCAGACATATCAATTTGTGTGTCTGGTGACTGAACAGTTTTCGAAATTACTGTTTGTCCTAACATATTCACAACCATAACGTCTTGAATGTCGCTACTGTATGATATATTAAAGTAGTCACTAACAGGGTTTGGATAAGCACTAAATGAAGCGTTATCAAAACGATCGGTGCTTACTACTTCTTGAACAGTAATAGCCAAAGCTTCACTCTGACAATCGTCATTAGTGGCTACTACATAATAGGTAGTCTCGTGAACAAGTTCATGGGTTGGCTCTAATGCTTCTGTTAAGTCTGCATCTGCATACCACACAAGACCAATACCTGCTACATCTAGATCAGCTAAGGTTTCCCCTTGCATAAAGGTCTGAGTAGCATCTCCTACAGGAGTCGGGAAGTCCGCACATGGGTCTGTTCCCGTTACCGTAATAGCCAAAGCTTCACTCTGACAATTGTCATTAGTGGCTACCACATAATAGGTAGTCTCGTGAACAAGCTCGTGGGTTGGCTCTAATGCTTCTGTTAAGTCTGCATCTGCATACCACACAAGACCAGTGCCTGCTACATCAAGATCAGCTAAGGTTTCCCCTTGCATAAAGGTTTGTACTGTTTCTCCTATAGGCAGGGCTACTTCTGAACAAGAGATGCTCAACGTAAAGTCTATCGCTTCTCCTTCGATTACATTTCCACAAGCCGTTGGCAGAGCACTTGACCCACTTTGGTAGTATATTCTGAGTACATAATCACCCGGAAGTACATCCTCAGGAATTTCGATGGTTCCTGAT